>NZ_JBHYVB010000056.1:3290-48267 GCF_042750115.1 Streptomyces sp. NPDC059455 | reverse complement strand
GGGGCGCCCCCCCCCCGGTGTCGGGCCGGCGCGCGGCGGCACCCCAACACCCCCCGGCCGGCCCCCCCCGCGGGCCGCCCCCCCCTTCGCGCTGCTTGTGGCAGAACTCCGGAGCGTCAGTGCGCGTGACCGTGGCCGTGGCCCCCGGCCTCGGCCTCTTCCTCGGCCGGCTTCTCGACCACCAGGGTCTCGGTGGTGAGTAGCAGCGAGGCGATCGACGCCGCGTTCTCCAGCGCGGAGCGGGTGACCTTGACCGGGTCGATGACGCCGGCCTTCACCAGGTCGCCGTACTCCTCGGTGGCCGCGTTGTAGCCGTGGCCCTTCTCGAGCTCGGCGACCTTCGAGGTGATCACGTAGCCCTCGAGACCGGCGTTCTCGGCGATCCAGCGCAGCGGCTCGACCGCGGCGCGGCGGACCACGGCGACACCGGTGGCCTCGTCGCCCTGCAGGCCCAGGCTGTTCTCCAGCACCTTCGCGGCGTGGACCAGCGCGGAGCCACCACCGGAGACGATGCCCTCCTCGACCGCGGCGCGGGTCGCGGAGATGGCGTCCTCAAGGCGGTGCTTCTTCTCCTTGAGCTCGACCTCGGTGGCCGCGCCCACACGGATCACGCACACGCCGCCGGCCAGCTTGGCGAGCCGCTCCTGGAGCTTCTCGCGGTCCCAGTCGGAGTCCGTGGCCTCGATCTCGGCCTTGATCTGGTTGACGCGGCCGGTGACCTCGTCGCTCTTGCCGCCACCGTCGACGATCGTGGTGTCGTCCTTGGTGACGGTCACGCGGCGGGCGGTGCCCAGCACGTCCAGACCGACCTGGTCGAGCTTGAGGCCGACCTCCTCGGCGATGACGGTGCCGCCGGTAAGGGTGGCGATGTCGCCGAGCATGGCCTTACGGCGGTCACCGAAGCCGGGAGCCTTCACCGCGACGGCGTTGAAGGTGCCGCGGATCTTGTTGACGACGAGGGTGGAGAGGGCCTCGCCCTCCACGTCCTCGGCGATGATCAGCAGCGGCTTGCTGGCGTTGGCCTGGATGATCTTCTCCAGGAGCGGCAGCAGGTCCTGGATGGAGGAGATCTTGCCCTGGTGGATCAGGATGTACGGGTCGTCGAGGACGGCCTCCATCCGCTCCTGGTCGGTGACCATGTACGGCGAGAGGTAGCCCTTGTCGAAGGCCATGCCCTCGGTGAAGTCGAGCTCCAGACCGAAGGTGTTGGACTCCTCGACGGTGATGACACCGTCCTTGCCGACCTTGTCCATCGCCTCGGCGATCAGCTCGCCGACCTGCTTGTCCTGCGCGGACAGCCCGGCCACGGCGGCGATGTCGGACTTCTCGTCGATCGGGCGGGCGGTGGCCAGCAGGTCATCCGAGATGGCCTTGACCGCCGCGTCGATGCCCTTCTTCAGGGCAGCCGGGGAAGCGCCGGCGGCCACGTTCTTCAGGCCCTCGCGGACCAGCGCCTGGGCCAGCACGGTGGCGGTGGTGGTGCCGTCACCCGCGATGTCGTTGGTCTTGGTCGCCACCTCCTTGACGAGCTGCGCGCCAAGGTTCTCGTACGGGTCCTCGACCTCGACCTCTCGGGCGATCGTGACACCGTCGTTGGTGATGGTGGGGGCACCGAACTTCTTGTCGATGACGACATTGCGGCCACGGGGGCCGATGGTCACCTTGACGGTGTCCGCGAGCTTGTTGACGCCGCGCTCGAGGGCGCGACGGGCGTCCTCGTCGAACTTCAGGATCTTCGCCATGAGTTGCGTATGTCCTCTCAAACAAACCGTGCCCCGACCCCGGTTTCAGATGACACGGGCACCGGGGCACGGCTCATAGGCAAAACTTCGGTGATTACTTCTCGACGATCGCGAGAACGTCGCGAGCCGAGAGGACGAGGTACTCCTCGCCGCTGTACTTCACCTCGGTGCCGCCGTACTTGCTGTAGAGCACGACGTCACCGACGGAGACGTCGAGCGGAAGGCGCTTGCCGTCCTCGAAACGGCCCGGGCCCACAGCCAGGACGACGCCCTCCTGGGGCTTTTCCTTGGCGGTGTCCGGAATGACCAGGCCTGAAGCCGTGGTCTGCTCGGCGTCGAGCGGCTGGACCACAATGCGGTCCTCGAGCGGCTTGATGGCAACCTTGGAGCTGGTGGTCGTCACGATCCGACCTCCCCCTTCGGAGATCTCACGGGGTCATCTGTCTGAGGTGGCGACCAGGTGGATCCGTCGTCGCGGGTGCCGGACCTGCCCGTCGCTGTATCCCTGGCACTCATCGGTCCCGAGTGCCAGCCTCGACATTATGACGCGGTTAGCACTCAGTCAACTAGAGTGCCAAGCGACGTGGTGGCGACCTCCGGGCGGCACTCCGTGGCGGCACTCCGTGGCCGCTCCGCGGAGAGCCCTCATACGTAGTCCTCCAGCCGCCCGATCGTGAACCCCTGAGCCTGGATCGCCCGCACCAGCCCCGTGATCATGTCGGTCATCGACTGGCCCTCGAGCTGCTCCGGCCCCCGGAAGTGCGCGAGCACGATGTCCCCCGGCAGCAGATGGCCGCCGGAGCGGTAGGCCAGACCGTGGGTCTCCATCTCGGCGCGCCACAGCACCACGGTCCGCACCCCGCAGAAGGCCGCCGCGCGCAGGGTCGTGTCGTCGTACTCCCCGAACGGGGGACGGAAGAGCTTCGGCTGTTGACCGAAGCGGTGCCACAGGTTGTCGCGCTGGCCGCAGATCTCCCGCACCTGGTCGTCGTAGGCCATACCGGCCAGGCTGGGGTGGGTCAGGGTGTGGTTCTCCATGGGGTTGCCGAGCCGGCGCAGCCGGTCGAAGTAGTCGTAGTGGGTCCCGATCACGTTGTCGGTCAGGAACCCGGTGAACGGCAGCCCGAGCTCGCGGGCCTGCTCCACGAAGCGCGGGTCCTTCTCGATCCCGTCGTCGATCGTCACGAAGACCACCCGCTGGTCGGTCGGCACCCGCCGCACGGTCGGCGGCAGCCCCCACTGCTGCGGTCCCGACCGCCCGAGCGCGGGCTTGACGTCGGGCGGGGCGGGGGGCCTCGCCAGCGGCCGGTCCAGCCCCCAGCGGCGGTAGGCGTCGTACGCGCCCGCCGGGGCCGTACCGGGCGGCCCGGCGGCCGGGCCGGACGCCGAGGGGTCACCGGAGGGCGGCTGCCCGTCCTGGACCCGGCCGTCCCCGGCCCCTCCGTCGTCGCCCTCGTGCCCTTCGCCCCCCTCGCCCCCCTCGTACCCCTCGTGCCCCTCGTACCCCTCGTGCCCCGGCCCGGACGACGCCGGTGGCCGCTGCTCCGGCTTCCGTCCGGACGGCGGCCGCGACGACGCCGAGGGCGGGTCGTCCAGCCGTGGGGCGAGGGAGGCCGGTGGCATGGGAGCACCATGGCGGGAGCCGGTGTACGGCTCGGGGGCGGCGGCGAGGGATCCACAGGCCGTGAGCACGGCCGCCGCGCCGACGAGAACCAGACAGCGAGGAAAACCAGTCTTGATCATCATCACATAAGTGATCTTCGGGCCGAGGGCGCGCATATGCGCGCCGGGAGGGGGCGAATGCGCTCGCGGGAGCGGGGAGAATGGGCCATGTGGACGTTGACGCCTTCGATTCACTGCTCGGCGACGAGGGGCAGGCGCTGCTCACCGCGCTCCGCGACTACGACCCGGCGAAGGAGCTCGCCACCGCGACGCGGCTGCGCCGCGACCATCCCCCGGCGCTGGTCTCGGCGGCCCTGACCCAGGCCGCGCTGCGGCAGCGGGCAGTGGCCAAATTCGGCCCCGAGGACGCGCACCGCATGTACTTCACGCCGAACGGCGTCGAGCAGTCCACCCGCACCTCCGTGGCCGCGTACCGCGCCTCCCGCTTCGCGGAGTTCGGCGTCCGCCGCATGGCCGACCTGTGCTGCGGCATCGGCGGCGACGCGATCGCGCTCGCCCGCGCCGGGATCTCCGTCCTCGCCGTCGATCACGACCCGCTGACCTGCGCCGTCACCCGCGCCAACGCCGAGGCGCTCGGCCTGGCCGACCTCATCGAAGTCCGCTGCGCCGATGTCACCGACATCGACACCCGGGACTTCGACGCCGTCTTCGTCGACCCGGCCCGGCGCGGCGGCCGGGGCCGCGTCTTCGACCCCGAGGCCTACTCCCCGCCCCTCTCCTGGGCCATCGAGGCCGCCCGCACCACTCCGCGCGCCGCCCTCAAGATCGCCCCCGGCGTGCCGCACGAGGCGGTCCCCGAGGAGGCGGAGGCCGAGTGGATCTCGGACCACGGCCATGTGAAGGAGGCCGTCCTGTGGTTCGGCACCGCCCGCCCCGGGCTGCGCCGCGCCACGCTGCTGCCCACCGGCCACTCCCTCATCGGCACCCCGCTCCTCCCCGACCCCGAGCCCGGCCCGGTCGGCCGCTGGCTCTACGAACCGGACGGCGCCGTCATCCGCTCGCATCTCGTGGCCGATGTGGCGGCCCGCGTCGGCGGCCGGCTGATCGACCCGACGATCGCCTACATCACGACGGACGAGCTGCGCCCGACCCCGTTCGCCACCGCGTACGAGATCACGGATGTGCTGCCGTTCAACCTGAAGAAGCTCAAGGCGCTGCTGCGGGAGCGGGAGGTCGGCATCGCGACCATCAAGAAGCGCGGTTCGGCGGTCGAACCGGAGCAGCTCCGCAAGAAGCTGCGGCTCGAGGGCGGGAACGCCTGCACCATCGTGCTGACGCGCTCGGCGGGCTCCCCCACGATGCTGCTGGGGCACCCGGCCTAGGGTCTGTCGTCAAAGGGGGCGCCCGGCCGCGAGCGGCGGCTGGTGCGATCGATCGCGAGCCGGAGCGGCGCCCGCGTACTGGGCCGTACTCGGGTGATGCGACAACGCGGCGAGCGGCCGTGCCAGGCGTCGGGAGCGGGGCGCCCCCTTTGCCGGCAGGGCCTAACACGGCCACGACCGCCGAGAAAGATCGAGGCCGAACGGAAGGTGCGGGATTTCCCTAAACCCGGCTCCAGTTCATGAGGCCGCTCGCGACCGGGGAGTTAGGGTCAACGCGTCGACGCGACAGCGTGTTCGGTCCCGACGAAAGAGCGTGTGAGTATGACGGCATCCGCCACCGAGAGCGGCGCCAAGCGAACGTTCACCGTGCGTGCCGGAGAGGCGAGCGGTGACCGCATACGGCTGAGCGTCTACGACATGCTCATCGGGTCGATCTATACGCCTCGTGCTTTTTTCTACCGGGAGACGCTCGACGGCGAGGCGCTCCGCGCCTCCCTCGCCAGGACATTGCGCAACTTCCCGATCCTTTCCGGCCGCATGAAGAGGGATCCCGACGGCGGCCTCAGCGTGCTCTGCGACGATGGCGGTGTGCGCTTCGTCGAGGCATACGCATCCGAGCCCATGCCGGACTACGGGCCTCGCCATACGGCGAAAAAGGGGCTGGAGCGCCATCTCAGTCACGCCATGCCGTTCTGGGTGGTTGACCACGATACGCCGCTTTTCACGGTGAAACTCACCCATATGAAGGGCGAGGGCTCCATCCTGGGCCTCACGATGAACCACGCCGTGGCCGACGGGTCCAGCTATATGAGCTTCCTGGAGAGCTGGGTGAACGAGCACCGGGGCCTCGGATACGCCAAACCCGGCCACGACCGCGGCGTCATCGACACGCTCGGCGCGTCGGCCACAGGTGACACCCGTACGGGCGGCGCCCATCTCACCGTCACCGGGCGAGGCCAGAAGGCCGCCTTCATCGGCCGCGCCCTGATGGGCAGCCTCGGCAATGTGACGACGGTGACCACCCGCTTCACGGCCGCCGAACTGGCCACGATGAAGGACACCGCGATGGCCGACCTCGCGGGCACGGAGCGGTGGGTGTCGACCAATGACGCGCTGACCGCCCATCTGTGGAAAGTGCTCGGCGAATTGCGTGACCGCCCCGACGCGAGCGAGGAAAGGCTCGGCCTCATCGCCGACTTCCGTTCGTCCGTCGGCGAAGCCGTACCGGATGACTACTGGGGCAACGCCATCACCAATACCCGGCCCGGGATGACCGCGGCCGAACTGCGCGCCCGCTCTCTCGGCGAGGTCGCCGCGGCGGTCCGCGCGGGCCATGCCATGAACACGGAGGAGAGGATCCGCGAGGAAACGGCGTTCCTCTGTGCCGAACGCGATGCGGGACGCTTCAAGCGAGTCATGACCACCATGGCACTGGACGCGTTCGAGGGCACCATCGCGATCAACAACTGGTCGAAGCTCCCCTTCTACCGCATCGATTTCGGCCAGGGCGCCCCTTTCTGGTACGACTTCACCTCGACCCCCATTCCCTCGACCGTGCACATAGCACCGACCCCCGCCGACCAGAACGGCGCCCGCGATGTGCACATGGCCCTGCCCCGCACCCAGGTCCGGGCCCTTCGGGAGCCGTCCTGGGCGAGCCGGTTCCACCGTTACGCGGAGTCCGGCGAGATATTTCCGCTGACTTTCATGGACGCCAAAGCCAAGCGGTGAGGAAATCCGTAAAACCATGAAAGGCCGAGGCTAGCCCTCGCCCTCCTCCTTGCCCGCGAGCTCGAACCAGACCCCCTTCGCGTACGTGCCGACCGCGTCCCCCTCCGCCGTCCCCCACGCGTCGGCCAAGGCCGCCACCAGGCCGAGGCCGCGGCCGCGGAGACGATCGCCCTCGGGGAGGCGTGCCACGGCGGGGAGTTCGGCGGAGGCGTCGTAGACCAGGACGCGGAAGCGCGGCGGCTCGATCACCACACGCAGCATCAGGGATTCGCCCTCGGCGTGCAGAAACGCGTTGGTGGCCAGCTCCGAGGTGCACAGCGTCGCCGTGTCGACCAGCTCCTCCTGCCCCACGGAGTTCAGGACGCAGGCGACGAAGTCCCGGCAGACCTTGGGGGAGGTCGCGTGCCGACTGCTCTGCAGGGTGTAGACGTACGGATCCCTGGAGGGAACGGGTGGGCGGCGTGGGGGACGGTCGTCGGACTCGTGATCGGAATCCATGGGGCAACTCCCTGTGAGGGGGCCGACAGCGCGCGTACCGTTACGGCGATCAACGCGCAGTAGCGGCAACGACACCTACGGTAGGGCAGTGCTGCAAACAACTGCTACGGTCCCGTTGAATTTCCCCGACAATTACTCCTTGAGGGTTACGGAGGACCATGCCACCCAGGAGCGTCCCGACCGCGCGCCAAGTCCGGCTCGGTACAGAACTCAGGAGGATGCGCGAAGGCGCGGGTCTCAGCATTCAGGAGGCCGCCGACCGGCTGGGCATCAATCGCACCCACATCACCAACCTGGAGCTCGCGCGCTTCGGCGTGAGCGAGGAGCGGGTCCGGGCCCTCGCCGCCATCTACGCCTGCCCGGACAGCGCGTATGTCGAGGCGCTCGTCGCCATGACCCGGGAACGCAAAGGCGGCTGGTGGGAGGAGTACCGGGGCCATATCGCCACCGGCGGGCTCGATCTGGCCGAGTTGGAGTACTACGCCACGAGCCTGCGCGTGCTCGAAATCATGCATATGCCCGGCCTGTTGCAGACGGAGGAGTACGCGCGGGCGGTGCTCGGCTCCACCGTCCCGCAGTGGTCCGCCACGGACCTGAGACGCAGGCTCTCCCACCGCATGAAGCGCCGCGACATCCTGGACCGGGACGACCCGCCGTCGTGCACGTTCATCATCCACGAGGCGGCGCTGCGCATGCGGTTCGGAACGGACCTCGTCCTGCGCGCGCAACTGGACAGCCTGCTGGAGTCCTCCGAGCGGAAGAACGTCACCGTGCGCGTGCTGACCTTCGAGGCCGGAGGGTTCCATGTGCCCGGGCTCTCGGTCACCTACGCCCTGGGGACGGTGCCCCAGCTGGACACCGCGCAACTCGACGCCGCCCACGGACCGGTCTTCCTGGACGCGCAGTCACAGCTCGTCAACCATCGTGGAGTCCTGGACCGCACCACCGAGGCGGCCCTCTCCGTGGAGGAGTCACGTGATTTCATTCGTGACATCGCTCAACAGACATGAAGGCGTGGAGATGACCGAGGTCAACTGGCAGAAATCCTCCTATTCCAGCGCGGGGGACGGAAACTCCTGCATAGAACTCGCCCTCATAGGCACGACCGTCGCCCTCCGCGAGAGCGACGACCCCCGTACCGTCCTCGCCACGACCCCCGTGAAGCTGGGAGCCCTGCTCCGGTCCATCAAGGCGGGCGAGCTCGACCACCTCGCCGCGGCGCCGAAGGCGTAAGGGACCTACGTCCAGGGGACCAGGTGCGGCCCCCACCATGAGCGGAGGCCGGTGCCAGGGCCGCGGCGTTACGGTCGGCAGTATGGAACCGACCCGCACCGACCTCGATCTTGACGCCTATCTGGCCCGTATCGGCTGGACCGACGACCGGCGCCCCGCGCCCACCGCGGAGACGCTGCGGGCGGTGCACCGGGCGCACCTCATGTCCATCCCGTTCGAGAACCTCGAGCCCGTCCTCGGTTCGGCCCCCTCCCTCGCCCTCCCCGACCTCGAGGCCAAGCTGGTCCGCGGTCGGCGCGGCGGTTACTGCTACGAGCACAACACGCTGCTGACCGCCGCCCTCACCACCCTCGGCTTCGGCGTCACCGGCCTCACCGGCCGCGTCCGGGTCGGAGCGGCCCCCGGGGCGGTCCGTCCGCGTACCCACATGCTGCTGCTGGTCGAGATCCCGGGCGAGGAACGGCGTTACGTGGCCGATGTGGGCTTCGGCAGCATCGGAAGCCTCCTGGAGGCCGTGCCGCTCGTGGCCGACACCGAGTTCCACGACGGCACCCGGCGCCATCGCTACGTCCGCGAGCCGCACCCCGGCGGACTGGAGGACCTGTGGGTGTTCCAGGCCTTCCTCGACGGCTCCTGGCAGGACCAGTACGCCTTCACCCGGGAGCCCTGCCACGCGTCCGACTACGTGGTGATCAACTGGTACGTCGCCACCAGCCCGCGCTCGCCCTTCCAGCACAGCCTCTACGTCCAGCGCGCCACCCCGGACCGCCATCTCTCCCTGACCGGGCGGACCCTCGTCGAGACCGGCTCCGACGGCACCCGCAAGGAGCGCCAACTCGCCGACAGCGACCAGGTGCTGGGCGTTCTCACCGCCGACTTCGGCATCGAATTGCCCCCGGACACGGTCCTGCCGGACTGACCCCTCCGCCCACCGCGCCCACGGCTCCCCCACCACGCCGGGCCGTCCACCTCTAAAGCCAACCGGCCCCACCACCACACAGGACGGACACCTGCGAGCGGCCATCACCCGCCTCATCGCCCTCGCCCACGAGCACGACTGCGCCGCCATCGTGATCGAGAACCTGGGCTTCTCCGACGCCCGCACCACCGGCCGGGTGACCATGGGACGCGGCCGCCGGGGCAAGGCCTTCCGCCGCACCGTGGCCCAGATCCCCACCGCACGCTTCCGCGAACGACTGCGCTCCATGGCCTGTCACCAGGGCCTGGCCGTCATCGCCGTCTGACCGCACCCGACCAGAGGATCGGGCGGCGGAGAGCTACCGGCCAGACCGCATCCCCGTCCAGGCCACGCGGGACCACGAGCCCCCCAGGACAGCGGGCACGCCCCACCAGGGCGGCAAGACCCGACCGCGCCGAAGTGACCAACTCGTGCCGCTCCCCGACCTCGAAGACCGTTCGCGAGGTCACCAGGCCCCAAACAGCCCGGTCTGTGATGAGTTGGCGGACACCGGCCAACTTCCATAGAAGCGGTGGCTCTCCACACCGGCCCCGGTCATGGCACGATCATCCCGCTAATGGGCCGATGGGAGGGTGGCAGGGACGGATGAAACATGAGTAAAGACAAACTGTCCGTATCGGACCAGGATCTGTCGGATCTCATCAAAGACCTTGAGGGGATGCTCAGTTACCTCGAGGAACAGATCGAGCGTCTCGGTCATCTGAGGCAGTCGGTGGACCCCGACGATCACAAGACCCCGGCCGCCGCCGCGTACAAGAAGCTGGAGCGCGACGCCTATACGGACGCCGTGCGGGTCAGGCAGCTGCTGACCCGGATCGAGGAGGTCGCCAAGGAGCGCGGGGAGACCCCGGGTGAGCGGTACGAGGAGCTGCGGACCCGCTTTCAGTCACTGCAGAAGCCGTCGTCGGAGAAGCCGTCGTCATAGCCGGAGTCCGGACGGCGGGCGTCCGGACCGCCGGTGTCGGGACCGCCGGTGTCGGGACCGCCGGTGTCGGGACCGCCGGTGTCGGGACCGCCGGTGTCGGGACCGCGGGTGTCGGGACCGCGGGTGTCGGGACGGAGGGGGCGGAGTTCGCGTCTGACCAGGCGGTAGTAGTCGATCGCCTTGGCCATGCCGAGCGCGCCGGCGGCCGCGAAGACCAGGCCGATACCGGCGACCGTGCCGACGCTCTCCGTACCGACATCCGAGACGGCGGCGAACCCGCCCAGCGCCAGCCCCAGGCAGGTCAGCACGATGGACGGGCCCAGCCACAGGAGAGCGCCGCCGGAGACCCGCCAGTGGGGCAGCGACTGGGGATCGCGCTCCAGCTCCGCCCAGTCGCGGAGGCACGCGCCCACGAAGACATCGCGCCGGATGCCGGACGCCACCCCGAGGCTGGAGGGGACCGTGGCGCCCAGGGCGAGACCCAGGAAGATCACGCCCAGTACGTGCTCGATGATCTCGCCCTTCACCAGGAACTGGAACCCCGAGACCGCGAGGCTCCACCCCAGCGCGAAGACGAGCGTGGACAGCCACAGCAGCAGCGCCCGGTGCGGCGCCAGATACCACCGCGCCAGCGCCCCCATCGCCCGCGCCCGCTCATCGAGCAACCCGGCGCGGTCCTTCCACGGCCGCTCGTCCGGAGCGGGCGGCGGTGGCGGAAGCTCGTTGGGCGGCGTCATGGCGTCCTTCCTCATGGCACTCATGGCACTCATGGCACGCACGGCACTCGTGGCACCCGTGGCACGCACAGCACTGCGGTGTACGCCGACGCAGTCTCTCAGCTCACGAGGGCAGGCCACTTGACCTTCTCACTTGTGTGAGGGTTTCACGATGTCCATCGAGCGGCGCCGAACCGCCGCACAGCTGAGCCGCACAGATGAGGTGAGCCCTGATGGACAACCAGCTCTTCGACTACAGCCCCATCGTCGAACGCGCCCCGATCCACTGGCCCGACGGCGCCCGGGTGGCCTTCTACGTGGGGCTGAACGTCGAGCACTACGCGGTTGACCGCCCCTCCACCAGTATCTTCCCCGACACCAGGGCGCTGGCGCCCGATCCGCTGAACTACGGGTGGCGGGACTACGGGCCCCGGGTCGGGATCTGGCGGCTGATCGAGAGCCTGGACCGGCACCAGGTGCGGGCGAGCGTGATGCTCAACTCCGATGTCGCCGAGCGCTACCCCCAGATCATCCGGGCCGGCCGCGAGCGGAACTGGGTGTGGGCGGCGCACGGCAAGAACAACTCGATCCTCCAGGCGGACATGTCCCCCGAGGAGGAGCGCGGCTACCTCACCGACGTGATCGGCACCATCGAGAAGGCCACCGGCCGCAGGCCGCGCGGCTGGCTGGGACCGGCCCTGACCGAGACCTTCCGCACCCCGGAGCTCCTGGCCGAGCTGGGGCTGGGATACGTGCTGGACTGGGCCAACGACGACCAGCCGTACCGGCTGAACGTGCCGGGCATGCTGAGCGTGCCGTATTCGATCGAGGTCAACGACGTCCAGATGTTCGTCGGCAAGAGCCTCAGCGGGCCGGACTTCGTCCGGATCGTCAAGGACCAGCTGGACCAGCTCTACGCGGACTCGGCCGACAGCGGGCGGGTGATGTCCCTGGTGCTGCATCCGTTCGTGATCAACCAGCCCTTCCGGCACAGGTACGTGGACCAGGCGCTGGAGTACGTGGTGAACCACCCCGGGGTGTGGGTGACGACCAGCGACGAGATCGCCGACCACTACGCCCGGACGGCGTGAGGGCGTGCGCCGAGGCCGGTCGGGACCACACGCCCTTATGGGAAACGGACCCTGACCGAGAGGCCGCCGCCCGGGTTGGCGTCCGCGGTGGCCTCCGCGCCGTGGGCCCGCGCGATGGACGCGACGATGGACAGGCCGAGTCCGGTGCCCTCCCCGGGGGTGTGCGCGCGCTCGTTCAGACGGCGGAACGGTTCGAAGAGCCGGTGGACGGTGTCCGCGGGGATCTCCGGGCCCGTGTTGGAAACCCGCAGCACCCGGTCGGCGAGCTGGACGCGGATGCGGCCGCCCTGGTGGTTGTACGCCACCGCGTTGGCGACGAGATTGCGGACCAGATGGGCGAGCAGGACCGGGTCGCCCGGAACCCGCAGCGGCTCCACGGTGGTCGTGACAGTGATCGCCTTTTCGCGGGCCTCGTCGGAGAACCCGGCGGTGACGACCGCGACCGTCTCGTCCATCTCGACGTCCTCGCGGCGCTGGATGCCCTGGTCGGTGGCGGCGAGCAGGAGAAGCGACTCGATGAGTCTTTCGCTGGTGTCCGCGGCCTTGATCAGCTCGGCCCGGATCCACGCCACGCGTTCGGGGTCGGCGTCGGCCAGGCCGATCTCGGCGGCGGCCCGCTGGACGGCCAGCGGTGTGCGCAGCTCGTGCGCGGCGTTCGCCGCGAACCGCTGCTGGGCCGTCACCAGTTGTTCCAGCCGACCCAGCATCTGGTCGAAGGTGTCGGCCAGTGCCTTGAGCTCCCCGGGCGGTCCCTTGAGGCCGATGCGCTGGTGGAGGTTCTCCCCGGAGAGCTTGCGCGCGGTGGCGGTGATAACGCCGACCGGGCGCAGCACCCGGCCCGCCATCCACCAGGCCAGGAAGAGCGAGAGCACCGCGAAGACGCCGAGCGCGATGCCCGAGACGGTCAGCAGGCGGCTGAGGGTGGTGGCGGTGAGGGCCGCCACCGTCCGTGTCTTGGCGGCCTCGCCCACCTTGTTCGCCGGGACGACGGTGTACTCGTCCCCCTGGACGGCGCCGGGAGGGATGTCTCCGTCGGAGTTCATCCGCGGCCCGCGCGGCACGGGGGTGACCGCCTTGCCGAGACGTGCGTCCAGGTCGTCCTGGAGCAGTGCGTAGATGACACCGGCCAGGACGCCTCCGGCCAGGAGCAGGAGCCCGCCGTACAGGGCGGTGAGGCGGGCCCGCTCCGTCGTGGGCAGCAGTCGGCGCATCATCGCCCGGCCTGCCCGGAATCGCCGGATCCGGAGGTGCCCGCGGAGCGGGGTGTGTCCGCGGCGTGCTGCCGGGACCGGGCGGAGGCGGCGATCCGGTATCCGGCGCCGGGCACGGTCTCGATCACCGGCGGGCTCCCGAGCTTGGTGCGCAGGCGGCTCAGGGCGACGCGCACGGGGTTGGTGTCGTACCCGGCGTTCTCCTCCCACACCTTCTCGATGAGGTCCTCGCCGCTGACGACGGCGCCGTTCGCGCGCATCAGCGTTTCGAGGACGGCGAACTCCTTGCGGGTGAGGGAGAGCGCCGCGCCGTCGCGGTCGGCCTGACGGCGGGCGGTGTCCAGGGTGATCCCGGCACGCTCGATCACCGGCGGCAGCGCGGGCTGGACGCGGCGGCCGAGCGCGAGCACGCGGGCGAGCAACTCCTCGTAGGCGAACGGCTTGGTGAGGTAGTCGTCGGCGCCGAGGCTCAGGCCCGCCACCCGCTCGGGAACGGTCACCGAGGCGGTGAGCATCAGCACCCGGGTGAGCAGGCCCTCGGCGACCAGGCGGCGACACACCTCGTCGCCGTGCATACCGGGAAGGTCGCGATCGAGTACGAGGACGTCGTAGTCGCCGAACTGGAGCTTGCGCAGAGCGCTGACTCCATCGAGGGCGACATCGACCGTGATCGCGTCGCGGCGCATGCCGTCGGCGATCATCTCGGCGAGGAACGCGTTGTCTTCCACCACCAGAACACGCATGGGCCCTGTCTACCTGACGGGCGCCTTTCGCCGTTGTTACACGTGTCCGCGTTACACGTGTCCGCGTTACACGTGTCCGCGGTGCCGCCCCGCGGCGCCGGGCGGGGCGGCCAGACCCGTGCGTCTGTAAGAGAAACGAAACAGTCCCATCGGTCACTCTCCGATCTGTCCGCACACCACGCGGTCGCCGCACGGCGCGCAGCACGGTGCGGCGGCCCGTACGCGAGGAGAGAGAACCGTGAGGAACCACAGGCTCACCCTGGCCCTGGCGGCCACCACGGCCGGTCTGGCCCTGTTCGTGACCGGCTGCTCCGGCTCGTCCGACTCCGACGGGGCCAAGGATTCGTCCTCGTCCGAGAGTTCGACCGCTTCGGGCGGGTCCAGCGGCTCGGGCGACTCGGGCTCGGCCGCTTTCGACAAGGCCCAGAAGCTGCGCACGTGTCTGCGGGGCAAGGGCATCGACGTTCCGGACCTCAAGCCGGGCGAGGATCCGCACTCGGCGACGCTCGGGCAGCCGGAGGGCACATCCGCGGACAAGTGGTCCAAGGCGCTCAAGAACTGCGGCTCCAACATGGCCGGGGGCGGCTCCGGCGGCGCCGCAGACCAGCAGGACTCGCTCGACCAGCAGGTCAAGATCGCCGAGTGTGTGCGGGGCAAGGGCTTCGACATGCCCGACCCGAAGCCCGGCCCCGGCGGGGGCAACACCGGCTTCCGGGTCCCGAAGGGAGCCGACCCCGACAAGTTCCTCAAGGCCCTCAACGAGTGCGCGGCATGAGGCGGGCGGCCATCGTCGTCCCGCTGGTCGTGGTCGCGGCCGTCATCGGCGGCGGCGTCGCGGTGACGGGACTGGCCCAGCCGCAGAAGGACGAATCCGGGCCGCGGCGGTCCCAACTGCCCGCGGCGACAGAACGCGTCGTACGCGGCGACCTGACCAGCAGCACCAGCGTCGACGGCACGCTCGGCTACTCCCGGGAGCGCAAGCTGAACGCCGGGGCGTCCGGCACTCTCACCTGGGTGACCCGCAGCGGCTCCACCGTCAAGCGGGACGGCCGTCTGTACGCCCTCGGCGGCAAGGACGTACGCCTGATGTACGGAAGCGAGCCGATGTACCGGACGCTGCAGAAGGGCGACACGGGCACCGACGTCAAGCAGCTGAAGGAGAATCTGGTCGAGCTCGGGTACGGCGGCGCCCTCGTCGCCGACGACAAGTTCACCGCGGGCACGGCCGCGGCCGTCGAGCGCTGGCAGGAGCACCACGGGCTGGCGGAGACCGGCCGGATCGGGGCCGACCAGATCGCCTTCGCGTCCGGCCCGCTGCGGGTGCAGAGCGTGAACGCGTCGGCCGGCGACGTGGCGGCGCCGGGCCAGAAGATCATGACCACCACCGGTTCCGACCGGGTCGTGCGCCTCGAGGTCAAGGTCTCCGAGGCCGCGCTGGCCAAGCCGGACCACAAGGTGCGGGTGGAGTTGCCCGACGGAACCGTCGCCGACGGGACGGTCTCCTCCGTGGGCGAGGTCGCCACGACGGGGGACGACCCGGACGACAAGGCCCCGAAGGTCGACGTCACTGTCACCTTCGACGATCCCGGTGCGGTGGAGGGCGTCGACAAGTCCCCCGCCACCGTCGTGTTCACCGGCCGGATCCGCAAGGACGTGCTCAGCGTTCCGGTCAGCGCTCTGCTCGCTCTGGAGGACGGCTCGTTCGGCGTCCAGGTCGTCGCGGGCGGCAAGGCACGCGAGGTCAAGGTGCGGCTCGGCATGTTCGCTCAAGGCCGGGTCGAGGTCTCCGGCGCCGGAGTGCGGGACGGTATGCGCGTCGGGGTGCCCACGACATGACCACCCCTGATCTCCCAGTCCCTGACGCGACCGCCGACGCCATGCCCGCCGCTGACATGACCGCCGCCATGCCCACCGACGCCATACCCACCGCTGACATGACCGCCGCTGACATGCCCGCCGCTGACATGACCGCCGCCGACATGACCGCCGCCGACATGACCGTCGGCGATGCCGCCCGGACCGGTCCCGTGGTGCGGCTGACGGGTGTGACCAAGGAGTACCCGGGCGGGGTCGTGGCCCTGCGCGGTGTGGATCTGACCATCGGCCGGGGCGAACTGGTGGCCATCGTCGGCCCATCGGGGTCGGGCAAGTCGACCCTGCTGCACATCGTGGGCACCCTCGACCAGCCCACGGCCGGTTCGGTCACCATCGCGGGCCATGACGCGGCCGGGCTCAGCGACCGCGGCCTGTCCGCGCTGCGCGCCCAGCACATCGGCTTCGTCTTCCAGGCGTTCCACCTCGTACCGGGCATGAGCGCGCAGGCCAACGTCGCCGAGGGCCTGCTCTACTCCGGTCTGCCGCGCGCCGAACGCCGCAGGCGCGCGGTGGAGACCCTGGAACGGGTCGGCCTCGGCGACCGGCTGAACCACCGGCCGCATGAGTTGTCCGGCGGTCAGAAGCAGCGAGTCGCCATCGCCCGCGCGGTCGTGGGCGAGCCCGATCTGCTCCTCGCCGACGAGCCGACCGGCGCGCTGGACTCCGCCTCCGGCGAGGCCGTCGTGGAACTCATCCACGAACTCAACAAGGAGGGCGCGACCATCGCGGTCATCACCCACGACACCGAGATCGCCGGCCGGCTGCCCCGGCAGGTGCGGATCCGCGACGGCAACATCGTCCAGGACACCGCTCACGACCAGGGGCACGCGGGTACCCCCGGCCACGTACCGAGCGGGGCCCGGTGAGGCGGCGGGGGCCGGTGCTCAAACCGGCCCGTCTGACACCGCTGGACATCCTGCACACCGGGATGGCCGGGATGCGCAACCGCCCGATGCGCGTCGTGCTGTCCGCTCTCGGTATCGCCATCGGCATAGCGACAATGATCTCGGTGGTGGGCATCTCCGCCTCCAGCAAGGAGGAACTCCTGCGGGAACTCGACAAGCTCGGCACGAACATGCTGGTCGTCACCCCCGGCACGGATCTGGTCACCCAGAAGAAGGTGCCGATGGCCGAGGACGCGGCGGGCAGGGTGGCCCGGATCGACGGCGTCGAGCACGTCGGCGCCACCGGCCTGCTGGATCACACCGTCCGCCGGTCGGAGAAGATCGACGACATGATCACCGGGGGTATCTCGGTCCAGAGTGCCACCGAGGACCTGCTGACCACCCTGCGGGGCGGCATGCGCGGCGGCACCTGGCTCAACGCGGCCACCGGCAAGTACCCCTCGGTGGTGCTCGGCGACGTCGCGGCTCAGCGCCTCGGTATCACCGAGCCCGGTCAGCGGGTCTATATCGACGACGAGTACTTCACCGTCCTCGGCATCCTCGACGAACTGCCGTTGGCCCCCGAGATCGCCCGCTCCGCCCTGGTCGGATGGGAGGTCGGACGGACACGACTCGGCTTCGACGGCCGGCCGACCACGATCTACGAACGCTCCACCGACGGCAGGGTAGAGCCGGTCCACAGCCTGATCCCGCGCACGGTCGACCCCCAGACGCCCCACAACGTCGAGGTCACCGACCCGTCATCCGGGCTCCAGGCCAAGGCCGCCACCGAGGGCGCCTTCAGCAACCTGCTGCTCGGACTCGGCGGAGTGGCCCTCCTGGTCGGCGGAGTCGGCGTCGCCAACACCATGATCATCTCAGTGCTGGAGCGCCGCTACGAGATCGGACTGCGCCGCTCCATCGGCGCGACCCGGGGTCAGATCCGGGGCCAGTTCGTCACCGAGTCGCTGCTGCTGTCCGGACTCGGCGGTCTCGCCGGCATCCTCCTGGGCGCCGCCGCCACCGGCATCTACGCCATCAGCAACGGCATTCCCTGGGTGATCCCGCCATGGACGATCGGCGGCGGTTTCGGCGCCACCCTCGTCATCGGCACCGTCGCGGGCCTCTACCCAGCGGTCCGCGCTTCCCATCTGTCCCCGACGCTCGCTCTCCACGCGACCTGATCCAGGCGGCCCCGCCACGATGTGGGCGGGGGCGTGACATGTGACGACAACTCCTGAGCTCCTAGCGGGAGAGCAGCTCCCGCAGCGCCTTGGCGATGTCGGCGGGCGCCTCCTCGGCCATGAAGTGGCCGTAGCCGACGGTGTGGTGCTCCAGGTCGTCGGCCCAGGCGCGCCACAGCGCCGCCGCGTCATAGTCGAGGGCGGCGCCCCAGTCCTGCTGGATGACGGTGAGCGGCATCGTCAGCCGGCGTCCGCCGTCCCGGTCGGCCCGGTCGTGGTCGACGTCGACACCGGCGGAGGCCCGGTAGTCGGCCACGATCGACGGCACCGCGGCGCGGCAGGCGTCCAGATAGGCGGCGCGGACCTCGGCGGGGATGGCCCGCGGGTCGCCCGCCCACAGGTCGAGGAAGTGGCCGAAGAAGTCGTCGGGGCAGGCGGCGATCATCCGCTCGGGCAGCCCCGGGGGCTGGGCCATCAGAAAGAGGTGGAAGCCGACGGCGGCGGTGGTGCCGTGCAGCACGTCCCACATGTCGAGGGTCGGCAGCACGTCCAGGCAGGCGAGATGGGTGATCGTCGCGGGGTGGTCGAGGCCCGCCCGGAAGGCGACCAGGGCGCCGCGGTCGTGACCGGCGAGCGCGAAGCGGTCATGCCCGAGGGCGTGAGCCAGGGCGACGATGTCGGCGGCCATGGTGCGCTTGGCGTAGGCGGCGGGGTCGGTGTCGGTGTCGACATTGGCGTCGGTGTCGGTGTCGGTGTCGGTGTCGGCATTGGCATCGGTATTGGTATTGGTATCGGCATCGGCTGCCGGTTTGTCGCTGGCGCCGTAGCCGCGCAGGTCAGGGCAGATCACGGTGTGATCGGCCGCGAGGTCGGCGGCCACATGCCGCCACATGAGGTGGGTCTGCGGGAAGCCGTGCAGCAGGACGACGGGGCTGCCGGAGCCCGCGACGGCCACGTTCAGGGACACGCCGTCGGCGACGGGGACGCGGCGATAGTCGAAGCCGGGAATGACAGAGGCCATGGGTCAGCGCGCTTTCTGTGGACGGCCGGGCGGCCGGATGACGTAGGCGACCAGGAGGTGACCAGGTGGCTGTCAGCCTGCCGGGTGCGGATGAGCATCCGATCAGCGCGCTACGGTGACCGCATGCGGGTCGGTTTCGGGGTGCTGGGGCCGGTGGTGGCCTGGGACGCGGACGCCGACGGGCGCGCTGTCGCGCTCAAGGGGCCACGGCACCGCGCGGTGCTGGCCCGGCTGATCGTCGCCCGCCGCCGCGTCGTACCCGTCTCCCGGCTGATCGAGGACCTGTGGACGGAGCCGCCGCCGGGCGCGGTGGGCGCGGTGCGTACGTTCGTGGCCGCGCTGCGCCGCGCGCTGGAGCCGCAGCGCCCGCCGCGCACCCCGGCCCGGCTGCTGGTCACCGAGGGCCCCGGGTACGCGCTGCGGGCCGACCCGGACGCGGTGGACGCCTGGCGCTTCGAACAGGACGTGGCCGCCGCCGCGACCCTGCCGCCGGACGGCGCACTGCCCCGGCTGGAGGAGGCGCTGAGCCGGTGGCGCGGGCCCGCGTACGCGGAGTTCGCCGACGAGGGCTGGGCCCGGGGCGAGCGCTCCCGGCTGGCGGAGCTGCGGCTGCACGCCGTCGAACGGCAGGCGGAGGCCCGGCTGGCGCTGGGCCGGGCCGCCGAGGCGGTGCCGGACCTGGAGGCGCATCTGGCCGAGCACCCCTGGCGCGAGGGCGCCTGGCGGACGCTGGCCCTCGCGCTGTACCGCACCGGCCGCCAGGGCGACGCGCTGGCGGTGCTACGCCGGGCCCGTGCGCTGCTGGTCGAGCAGCTGGGCGTGGACCCCGGCCCTGAGCTGCGCCGCCTGGAGACGGACATCCTCGGCCAGGCGCCCCACCTCGACCCCGCCGCGGCGCGGGGCGGCGCGGCGGCGGGCGGCGCGGCGGCCCAGGTGTGGGCGGACGCGACCGCCGCGTACGACCGCACCGTGGCCTCCGGCGCCCGGACCCGCCTGGAGTCGACCGCCGCCCTGCTCCGCGACCTCTCGATGACCGGTGGCGGCGGCCTGCTGACGGCCCGGCAACAACGCGTGGCGGCCGTCGCGGCGGCGGAAGAACTGGGCGACCCGGAACTGACCGCCCGAGTCATCGGCACCTACGACGTCCCCGCGATCTGGACCCGCCTGGACGACCCGGAACAGGCGGCATCGATCGTAAGGGCAGCCGAACGCACGCTGGCCGCGCTCGCGGCCGACTTCCCGACCGAGCCCGGTGCGCCCGATCACGAGCCCCCTGGCAGCGGAGCAACGGGCTCCGGCCCGCCCGGCCACGAACCGCCCGGCCACGAACCGCCCGGCCACGAGCTGCCCAGCCACGAGCCGCCCAGCCACGAGCCGCCCAGCGACGGGGCAACCGGCCCCGCAGCCCCTGGCCACGGCGCCCCCGCGCACGAGACGCCCGGCCATGCGCCGACCGGCCATGACGCGATTCGCGCCCGGTTGTTGGCGACGATCGCCGTCGAGTCGCGGGGTGGGCGCTCCGAGCGGAGGCGGCAGGCGGCTCGGCAGGCTGAGGAGATCGCCCGGCGGCTGGACGATCCCGGGCTGCTGGCGTTCGCGCTGAACGGCGTCTTCATGCAGAGCTTCGAGCGCGCGGGGCTGGCGCCGCGCCGGGACGCCACCGGGGCCGAGCTGATCGCCCTCGCTGCGCGGCACGGGCTGGTCGCCTTCGAGGTGCTCGGTCATCTCATCCGGCTCCAGGCCCGCAGCGCGCTCGGCGACTTCGCGGCGGCCGACCGGCACGCGGCCGCCGCCGAGCGTCTGGGCGAGCGCCATGAGCGGCCGCTGGTGGGGGTGTTCACCGCGTGGTACCGGGCGCTGCGGCTGGCCGCGACGGAACGGGCGGACGAGGGCGAGGCCGAGGCCGCGGTCGAGGCGGCCTACCGGGACGCCGCCGCGCGGCTGGACGGCGCCGGGATGCCCGGCCTGGAGCGCGGTCTGCTGCCGCTCGCGCTGCTCTGTCTGCGCGTGGAGCGGGGGCGCCCCGCCCCGACCGACGCGGACCTCGACTGGGGGCCCTACGCGCCCTGGACCCGCCCGCTGGTGCTGCTGGCGCAGAACCGCCGCGCCGAGGCCGCGGCGGCGCTGCGCGAGGTCCCGGAGCCGCCCCGAGATCTGCTGCTGGAGGCCCTGTGGTGTCTCACCGGGCGGGCGGCCATCGCCGTCGGCGACCGGGAGACGATCGCCCGCGCCCGCGCCGCGCTGGCCCCCGCGGAGGCCGAGCTGGCCGGCGCGGGCAGCGGGCTGCTCACCCTGGGCCCGGTCTGCCGGCACCTGGCCGATCTGGCCGAGGCCCTGCGGTAACGACACGGCCCGGCGCCCTATGGCCGGGGGTATGGCCGGGGGTGCGGTCGCGTACCGTACGGCGACGGTGCGGCCGGGCGCCTTACGGCGGGGGCAGCCGAGCACCGTACAGCCAGGGTGCAGCCGGACACCGTACAGCCAGGGGGCAGCCGAGCACCTTACGGCGGGGGCGGCCGGACACCGTACAGCCAGGGGGCAGCCGAGCACCGTACAGCCGGGGTGCGGCTGGGCGCCGTACGGATCGGCGCCGCACACACCGGGGGCGCGGCCCGGGTATCGTGCGCCGCGGGTGCGGCCGGGCGCCTTACGGCGGTCGCGTGCCGTACGAAACGGGGCGCCGCAGGAGCGGGCGCCGGACGGCCCCGCTCCCAACGGCCCGGCGCCGTACGCCCCCACCCGTACCGCTAGCCCTCTTCCGCGATCGCCTCAAAGCGCCAGCGGTGCACCGCACGCCGCGACAAGTCCTCTCCCGGCTCGGGGAGTTCCGGCAGGCCCTGGGTGTCGTAGGCGCCGTCCCACCAGGTGATGACGAGGACCCGGTCCTCGGGTGCGCGGAAGGTTTCGCGGCGGAGCGGGGGCGGATCGAGGGGCTGGTGGGTGGCCCAGGTCAGCAGTTCCTCGCCCTTTCCGGCCACGGCCCGTGCTTCCCACATCAACGCGACGGTCATGCGTACAGGTTCTTCCGGCTCAGCTCGTGCACATGGTCGTGGGTGTGCCCGGCGGGCGCCGGGACATGCGGGTCCGTCACCGGGAGGGACGAGTCGGTCGACAGGTCCCACGCCGAGGCCGACCGTCCCCGCGCCACCATCTCCGCGCCGAGCGCCGCGACCATCGCCCCGTTGTCCGTGCACAGCTTCGGCCGCGGCACCCGCAGGGTGAGGCCCGCGTCCTCGCAGCGGCGTTCGGCCATCGCCCGCAGCCGGGAGTTGGCGGCGACGCCGCCGCCGATCATCAGGTGCTCCACGCCCTCGTCCTTGCAGGCGCGGACGGCCTTGCGGGTCAGCACGTCCACGACCGCCTCCTGGAAGGAGGCCGAGACATCGGCGATCGGGACCTCCTCGCCCGCCGCCCGCTTCGCCTCGATCCAGCGGGCGACGGCGGTCTTCAGCCCGGAGAAGGAGAAGTCGTACGCGGCGTCCCGCGGACCGGTCAGTCCGCGCGGGAAGGCGATCGCGGCCGGGTCGCCCTCGCGGGCGATGCGGTCGATGACGGGGCCGCCGGGGAAGCCCAGGTTCAGCACTCGGGCGATCTTGTCGAACGCCTCGCCCGCCGCGTCGTCGATGGTCGAGCCGAGCGGGCGGACGTCGGCGGTGATGTCGGGCGCGAGGAGCAGCGACGAGTGGCCGCCGCTCACCAGCAGCGCCATCGTCGGCTCGGGCAGCGGGCCGTGCTCGAGCTGGTCGACGCAGATGTGGGAGGCGAGGTGGTTGACGCCGTAGAGCGGCTTGCCGAGGGCGTAGGCGTACGCCTTGGCGGCCGAGACGCCGACCAGCAGCGCGCCCGCGAGCCCGGGGCCCGCGGTGACGGCGATGCCGTCGAGGTCGGAGGCGGCGACCCCGGCCTCCTTGAGCGCCCGCTGGATCGTGGGGACCATCGCCTCCAGATGGGCGCGGCTGGCGACCTCGGGGACGACCCCGCCGAAGCGGGCGTGCTCGTCCACGCTGGAGGCGACGGCGTCGGCGAGGAGGGTGTGGCCGCGGACGATGCCGACGCCGGTCTCGTCGCAGGAGGTCTCGATGCCGAGGACGAGGGGTTCGTCAGCCATGGGTCTCGGTTCCTTGTACTGAGGTCGCGGGGTTCGCGGGGTTGGCTGTGTGCGCGGTGGACGCCGTGTTCGCCGTGGACGCCGTGTTCGCCGTGGACGCCGTGTTCGCCGTGGACGCCGTGGACGCCGTGGGCTCGCCGGGCTCGCCGTTCGCGGTCGTGACGGCGCCCGCCGTCACCGCGCCCGCCGTCGCCGGGTCGGCCAGCCGCATGACCAGGGCGTCCACATTGCCGGGCTGGTAGTAGCCCTTGCGTATGCCGATGGGCTCGAAGCCGAAGCGCTCGTACAGCCGCTGGGCGCGGGCGTTGTCCACCCGGACCTCCAGCAGCACCTCACGGCACTCGAAGGCGGTGGCGGCCGTAAGGAGGTCGGTGAGGAGGCGGGCGCCGAGGCCGGTGCCCCACTGGTCACGGGCGGCGGCGATGGTCTGGACGTCGCCGGTGCGGTCGACGACCGCGAGCCCGGCATACCCGACCAGCCGGGGCCCGTCCTCCGCCACCACATAGTGACGGGTGGCGTCCCGGCCCCGGGCATGGGCGAGCTCGGACCAGAACATCCCCCGCGACCAGGCGTCCTCGGGGAACAGCTCCTCCTCGAGCGCCATCACCCGCTCCAGGTCCCACCAGCGCATCTCGCGCAGGGTCACGGTCGTGCCGGTGCCGGTCACTTCGGGGTGACCACCTTGTAGTTGGCGGGCACCTTGGCGTCGGGGCGGCGCAGATACAGCGGCCTGGGCGGCGGCATCTCCTCGCCGCGCGCCAGCTTCTCGGCGGCGAGCGAGGCGAGCGCCCCGGCCGACTGGTACTCCGGCATCCCGGGCGGTACGTCGGCGAAGGCCGCCGGGTAGAGCAGCGCGCCCGCGCCGACCGCGGGCAGCCCGGCCACCCGCTCGGCGAGATCGGCGGGGTGGTCGACGGCGGGCTCGGTGACGCGGGTGCGGGCGTCGTCGTAGCGCGCCCAGTAGACCTCCTTGCGCCGCGCGTCCGTGGCCACGACGAAGGGGCCTTCCAGACCGGCCTGCCCGGCGGCGTACGCGATCCCGTCCAGCGTGCACAGCCCGTGGACGGGGACGCCGAGGGCCGATCCGAAGGTGGCCGCGGTCACCAGGCCCACGCGCAGTCCGGTGTACGGGCCGGGGCCCGCGCCGACGACGATCTCCGTCACCGCGCCCAGTTCGGTGCCCGCGGCTTTCAGCGTCCGGTGGACGGCGGGCAGCAGGAGCTCGCCGTGGCGCCGGGCGTCCACGTCGGAGGACTCGGCGATCACTGCGGAGCCGTCGTGCAGGGCGACGGTCACGGCGGGGGTGGCGGTATCAAGAGCGAGCAACAGCACGAGAACAGCGTACGGCGCGCCGGGAGGTCGTTCTTTCGTACCGACGGTGGAACGGCTCGGTCACCGGACGCCCGGAGCGCGGCCGGGCGGCGGACGCCGGTGCTACCGTCACCGTAAGTGCGTACGGGCCGTCAGCACGTACTGACCGCAGGAGAGGGAAGCCGCCGTGCCAAGGAGCAGTACCGGGCCAGCTGTGGCCGTACTCACCGCCGCCGCGCTGGGCGTCGTCGGGTTCCTCGGCTACCAGGCCGCCGCGACCGCGCCCGACCATCCGACCCAGGCCCGGCCGGGGTCGCACTCCGCCGAGTCCAAGAAGAAGGACAAGGACGACGCGGGGTCGAAGAAGAAGTCCACCGCCCTCCCGGCCCGCTCCGGGACCGGCGTACGGGTCGTCTACGCCCTCGGCGACAAGCGGGTCTGGCTGGTCGGCGCCGACGGCAAGGCCAGCCGCACCTTCGAGGTGGGCCCCAGCCCGGCCAGTCCCGACCCGGGGACCTACACGGTGACCTCGCGCAACAAGGGCGGGGTCGGGTCGGACGGAGTCCAGGTCGAGCACGTCGTCGTCTTCCACTCGGAAGGGGGGGTCGTGTTCGGTTTCAGCGCGGCGGTGGACGGGTCGATGCCGGACCCGAACGCGCGCAAGCGGACCGGGGCCGTCCGGGAGAGCCGGGCGGACGGTACGGCGATGTGGGAGTTCGCGCAGCCGGACATGAAGGTGGTCGTCGTCCCCTAGCGGACCTGGATGACGAGCCGGATGACGTAGCCAGCTGATGTAGCCGGATGACGTAGCCAGCTGACGCAGCCGTGCGCGGCTACGCCGCGTCCCGCTCCTCGTCATCCGCCTCGGGCTCGACGGACGCCGGCTCCACGGACACCGGGGTCTCCTCCTCGGCCGGCCGCGGGGGCGTCGAGACCGCGCTCGCCGCCGCACACGCCGCCAGGAGCTCCGACATCGACGGTGACCGGTCGTCGCGCGCGGCGCCGGTCCCGGCCAGAGGGTCGTGGGCCGACATGGATGCCTCCTGAGGGTCCTGGGGCAGTCGAGCGGAGTCAGGCAGGAGTTAGGCAAACCTAACCCACGCTTTCTCCCACCATGTGACCACGGGTGATGCCCGGAATGCAACAGCATGCCGACGGCTTGTCGGAAACTACGCGGCATCTGCACGCGAGCTCTACCAGCAGCTTGACCGTTTGACCGGGTAGCACCGCCCGGCAGCACCGCCCGGCAGCACAGCCCCCAAAAGCGCTACCCCGCGAGCGACGCCAGGTCCTCCCCCGCCCAGCGGGTACCCACGCCCGTCACCACCACATCCCGTACGTCGTCCACGTCGGCGGCCATCGTGTCCGTGACGGCCGTGTCGCTGCCCACCGTCCGCTGGATCACCACATGCAGCCGGTCCTCCGCCAGCCCCTCGACCTTGCCCTCGCCCCACTCCACGGCCACCACCGAATCGGGCAGGGAGACATCGAGGTCCAGGTCCTCCATCTCGTCGAGGCCGCCGTTCAGCCGGTAGGCGTCGACATGGACCAGCGGCGGGCCGTCGCCCAGTGAGGGATGCACCCGGGCGATCACGAAGGTGGGCGAGGTGACGGCGCCCCGGACGCCGAGGCCCTCGCCGAGGCCCCGCGTCAGGGTCGTCTTGCCCGCGCCGAGTTCACCGGTGAGCAGCACCAGATCGCCGGGGCGCAGCAGCTTGGCGAGTCTGCGGCCCAGGTCCCGCATCTGGTCGGGAGAGGTGACGGTGATGCGCGTGCCTACGTCCATACTCGCCGATGGTACGGGCCCGAAAAGCCCGCCGCGGACCAGCGTGCGGCCACCCCGAACGCCCCGGCCGGACCGCCGGAACGGCCGGGCGGGAGTACCGCTCGTCAGCCCGTCACGCCCCGCCGCGGCCGGTCGCCGACCCCGTCCACCGACCGCGAGAGCAACTCCGTGAGGTGGCCGTTGACCACCTCCGGGTGTTCGAGGATCACCAGGTGCCCGGCCTCCTCGAGGATCACCAGCTCCGCGCCCGGAAGCAGCTCCGCGATCGCCTCGCTGTGTTCCATCGGGGTGATGAGGTCCTTGTCGCCCGCGAGGACCAGCACCGGCATGTCGTCGAAGTGCGGCAGCGCCGCCGCCTTGTCGTGGGCGATGAACGCCGGGTAGAACTCCGCGACCACATCGATCGGCGTGGCCTCGATCAGCCGCTCGGCGAACCGCGCGACCCCCGGGTCCACGTCCTTCGAGCCGAACGAATAGCGCTTGATCAGCCCCGCGAACAAGTCCGCGGTCGCCCGCCGCCCACGCTCGACCAGGTCGGCCTGCCAGCCCAGCGCCTTGAGCAGTCCGGGCAGCACCCGCCGCACCGCGTTCACCCCGACCACCGGGAGGCCGAAGCTGACCTCGCCGAGACGGCCCGCCGAGGTGCTGATGAAGGCCGCGCCGATCACGCGCTCGCGGATCAGGTCGGGGTACTGCGCGGCCAGCGCCATCAGCGTCATGCCGCCCATGGAGTGGCCGACGAGCACCAGCGGCCCCTCGGGCGCCGTCGCGTCGATCACCGCCTTCAGGTCGCGGCCGAGCTGGTCGATGCTGATCGCCTCGCCGTCCGCCTGGGCGCAGCCGCGCGCCGAGCGGCCGTGGCAGCGCTGGTCCCAGTAGACGGTGCGGGCCACCTCGCGCAGCGCCGAGCGCTGGAAGTGCCAGGAGTCCTGGGCGAGGCAGTAGCCATGGCTGAAGATCATGGTGACGGGGGCGGGGGCGCGGCGCCCGAACCGCCGCTTGCGCCGGGGCGAGGGCGCGGCGGCGTTCTCCCGCATCTCCTCGACCTCGTAGTAGAGCTCGGTGCCGTCGTCGGCGACCGCCGTCCCCGGAGTGCCCCGCAGCGTGCCGTACGGGCCCTCGGCGTCCAGGGCGAGCCGCGCCTTGCGCCGTACGCCGCGGCCGACCGTCAGCCGCTCGAGCGCGACACCCGCCGCCGCCCCCGCCGCCAACACGCCGATCGCGGCACCCGCGAATCCGGCACCCCGGCGCCAACTCACGGCTGTGGCCCCCGCCGCGACTCGCGTCGCCATCTCTGCCGTGCTGACGGCCGTGGTCTCGTCGCCCATGGTCAGTTCCCTGTGCCCCCGTCCTCACCTACATAAACGCGGGGAATACGGGCCGAGATCCTGGTCACGATCTCGTAGCCGATCGAGCCCACGGCCCGCGCCCAGTCCTCGACGGTCGGCTCGCCCCGGTCCCCCGGACCGAACAGCACCGCCTCGTCCCCCGGGGCGGCGGTGTCGCCGCCCAGATCCACAACGAACTGGTCCATGGCGACCGTGCCCGCGATGGTCCGCCACTTTCCCGCGACCAGTACCGGGCCGGTGCCCGAGGCATGGCGCGGAATGCCGTCCCCGTAGCCGACGGGCACCAGCGCGAGGGTCGTCTCGCCGGGGGTCACATAGCGGTGCCCGTAGGAGACGCCGTGCCCGCCCGGCACCCGCTTGACCGAGGCGAGCGCGGCGGACAGCGTCATCACCGGGCGCAGCCCGAAGTCGGCGGCCGTGCCGAGTTCGGGGCTCGGGGAGATGCCGTACGTGGAGATGCCGGTCCGGACGAGGTCGAAGTGCGACTCGGGCACGGTCAGGGTCGCCGGTGAGTTGGCGATGTGGCGCACCTCCGGCCGCAGCCCCGCCCGTTCGGCGTGCGCGATCATCTCGCGGAAGACCGAAAGCTGGGCGGCGATGGACGGATGGCCCGGCTCGTCCGCGCACGCGAAGTGGGACCACAGCCCCGTCACCCGGATGGCCCCTTCCGCCTCGGCGGCGCGGGCCTCGGCGACCAGGGCGGGCCAGTCGGCGGGCTGGCAGCCGTTGCGGCCGAGCCCGGTGTCCGCCTTCAGATGCAGCCGCGCGGTACGGCCGCACGCGCGGGCCGCGGCGACGGCCTCGCGCAGCGCCCACAGCCCGCTGGCCGAGACGTCGATGTCCGCCTCGATCGCCTGCCGCCAGGGGCCGCCGGGCGTCCACAGCCAGCACATCAGCCGGCCCGTGTCCCCCGCCGCCCGCAGCCCGAACGCCTCCTCGGGCGTGGCCGCGCCCAGCCAGTCCGCGCCCGCCGCGCGGGCGGCGCGCGCGCACGGGACCATGCCGTGGCCATACGCGTCCGACTTGACCACGGTCATCAGCTCGGCCGTGGGTGCCGCGGCGCGCAGCGCCCTCACGTTGGCCCGTAGGGCGGCCAGATCGACCACGGCACGGGCGCGCATCGGTGTCTCGTCCATCTCCGTCAGTCTCTCAGGCCCGTCCCCCTGCCGGAGTGTGTGCTTCTACGCACGGAGTGCCTCGCCTTCCACGCAAGGAGTGCCCTCGGTTAGGGAGACTATGGGCATGAGGATTGCCTACAGCGTCGAGACCGTACGGGCCGCCGAGCGCGAACTGATGGCACGGCTGCCCGAAGGAGCGCTCATGCAGCGCGCGGCGGCGGGACTCGCGGCCGCGTGCGCCGATCTGCTGGGCCGGGTGTACGGCTCCCGGGTGGCCCTGCTCGTCGGCAGCGGGGACAACGGCGGCGACGCGCTCTACGCGGGCGCCCGCCTGGCCCGCCGCGGCGCGGGCGTCACGGCGGTACTGCTCAGCCCTGACCGGGCGCACGGTGGCGGCCTTGCCGCCTTGCGGGCGGCGGGCGGGCGGGTGGTAGCCGCCGGGGGCGCGGCGACGGCCGGGGGCGAGACGGCGGAGGCGGCGCACGGCAGCGAGGCGACCGACAGCGGCGAGGCGGCCATGGCCCGCGCCGAGGCGGCCGTCGCGCGCGCCGATCTCGTCGTCGACGGCATCGTCGGCATCGGCGGCAAGGGCGGGCTGCGGCCCGACGCGGAGCGGCTGGTCCGGGCGGTGCGCGGGATCGTCGTCGCCGTGGACCTGCCCAGCGGGGTCGACGCCGACACGGGCGAGGTGCGCGGCTCCGCCGTACGCGCGGACGCCACGATCACCTTCGGCGCGTACAAGCCGGGGCTGCTCATCGACCCCGCCCGCACCCACGCGGGCGCCCTGCGACTGGTCGACATCGGGCTGGACGCCCATCTTCCGGCCGACCCCGACGTGGAGGCGCTGCAGCACGAGGACGTGGCGGCGATGCTGCCCCGGCCGTCGGCGGAGAGCGACAAGTACCGGCGCGGCGTGGTGGGCGTCGTCGCGGGCTCCGCCCGCTACCCGGGCGCGGCCGTACTGGCGGTCTCGGGAGCGCTGCGGGGCGGTGCGGGGGCGGTGCGCTACGTCGGCCCCGGGGCCGACACGGTCATCGCGCGCTTCCCCGAGACCCTCGTCCACTCCGGGCCCCCGGCCAAGGCGGGCCGGGTCCAGTCGTGGGTCGTCGGCCCCGGCCTCGGCGACGGCGCGGCGGCCCGGCACTCCCTGGAGGACGTCCTCGCCTCCGATGTCCCGGTCCTGGTCGACGCCGATGGGCTCCACCTGCTGCCTACCGGCAGTGACCTGCGCAAACGCGAGGCGGCCACGGTCCTCACCCCGCATGCGGGCGAGGCGGCGGCGCTGCTCGGCGTGAGCCGCGAGGAGGTCGAGGCGGGCCGGCTGGCCGCCGTAAGGGCGCTGTCCGAGCGCTACGGCGCGACCGTACTGCTGAAGGGGTCGACCACGCTGATCGCCGCCGAGCACCAGCCGGTACGCGTCAACCCCACCGGCGTCGGCTGGCTGGCCACGGCGGGCAGCGGCGATGTGCTGTCCGGCCTGATCGGCTCCCTGCTCGCCACGGGCCTCCCCGCCCGCGACGCGGCCTCGGTCGGCGCCTACCTCCACGGCCTGGCCGCCCGCCGCACCACGGCGCCGCACGGCGCGCCCATCGCGGCGTACGACGTGTCGACGGCGCTGACGGACACATGGCGGGACGTACTGGCCTGAGAGTTCCGCTGGGTGCGGGTGCTTGGGTGGCGCGCCGGGTGCGTGGGTGGTGCCGGCGCGGTTGCTTGTGCGGGTGCGTGGGTGGTGCGCCCGCTGTGCGTGGTGGGTGCCGGGGGCGGGGCCTCCGGTGCGGCGCCCTGGACCGCACATTTACGGCGCCATTGACCGGGGGCTTGCGTGGGCCGGAGATTGGCGCCACAAATATGCGTGAGCGTCCAGGACACCACCCCTCCGACCCCACCCCCTCCCGTCTCGTCGGCGGCCACCCGCCGGTGGCCCAGACCCTGGCCAGGTGCCCGGTCGCCCGGTGACGCGAGCGCCGGGCCGATCAGCATGCATGCCTACGTCATCGCCTGGCCAGGCACCTCGGCCACGCCCCGGTGGGCGGCCCACGCCCCTGCGGCTGCGGCCATGGCTTCGAGCCAGGCCGCCTCGGGGTGCCGGTCGGCGCGTGATCGGTGCATGCGGCGGGTGGCGGCGGCGAACGCGTCGATCGCGGTGGGGTCCGCGTCCGCCCAGGCCCTGCACTCGGCCGCCCACCCCTCAGCCGCCTCTGGGGTGTGCCCGTCCGTGATGAGCTGCACGACAAGGCATGCGGGGTCGATGAAACCGGCGCCTCGGCCAGGACCAGTCCACGATCCACCGGCCGCATTCCCCGATGATCGGGTTGCTGGGGTTGATGTCGGTGTGGAGCAGCGCGTCACCCCGGAACAGTTCAGCTTCGGTCTCGTCAACCGCGAACCGGTCCCAACGGCTCTCCGGCCAGTCTCGGGCGATATCAGGGAGGGGCAGGTCCCCGAGTTGGTCAACGAGGTCGACCACTCCAGGCAGATCGGGCGAGGCTGGTGTGAAGTCCGACTGGCGGGCATCCACGACCTCGAATCCCAGGACGAGCCATTCGTCGTCCGATGCGCAGCGGGATGCCAAGCGCTACCGCTTTCTTGATGTTCGCGAGGGTGCGGGCGTGGCTGGGTCGGCCGGTGACTTCGTTGTGTTCCTCCGGAGTGTCGGAGTAGTACGACGCCGCCAAGGACATGCCGTCGCGTCGGAGGAGCGCCCACCAGGCTTCGGTGACGCGCACCAGGTTGCTGTAGATCTCCACGCCGAGGCCGAGAGAAAGTGCGCGGTCGGCCAGGAGCAGGCTGTCCGGGTACAGCGTCGGCTCGCCCCCGATGAGCTGGACACGGCGCACGCCACATTCCGCGGCCTGGTCGAGGACGTGTAACCAGTCATCGCGCCCCATGCAGTCGGTGTCATTTCGGCCGAAGCGTGAGGTGGGCCGCCGGGCGAGGTGCCGACTTGTGGTCGGTCCTTTTCCCAGCGGCCTCCTCCCGAACCGGACGTGCGGCGTTAACCGCATCCGGCTCTCCAGTAACTGTCTCCGCGGGTACGGCAGTTGTGCCGCTGTGGATGGCTTGGTGGCACCGGCGGCACACCACAAGGGTTTTGCGGCGCCGTCGGGCCATAAGGGCCACCCACGCGGGCTTGCCCTGCCCGTACCGGTCGAGGTCCGAGAGCCTGCGGATCTGGTGGACCTCGGCTGAGGACCACCTCCCGCAGAGCTCGCAGTACCCGGACAGCAGCCTGCGCACGATCTCTCGTCGCGGATGGCGGGGCGGGGCGGGTTCGTGGTCCATGACGGTCGCGAACTTCTGCCGTTTGAGCGGAATCCCACCGAATCGTGCGGTCACCTGCTCCTTGCCTGGGCCCCGGGGGATGCCGACCTGGATGCACTTGCGTGGCCCGGCCGATGTGCGAATGATGGCCTTGTACTTGCGGGCCACCTTCGTCACGGTCGAGCGGTGCTTGTTCGCCAGGGAGCACAGCAGTGAGGACTGCATGACCCAGTGCAGCCGGTTCAGTCGAAAGACGTCACTGGCCAGCAGGTAGTACTGCACCACTCCTCGGTACCGTGTGCCGTAGATGTTGACGAGGGTGAAGTCGTCGTATCGGTACAGCGACGGGATACGCGCGGGTTTGCCGCGACTCATGTAAGGAGCGCATTGTGCCGTGATCACGTTCCGTGGGACGCGGAGTTGGATTCTGCCGTTGAGGGAACGGCGTCCCTTGCGGGAACCACCCTTCGGCTCGGCCTTCCGGTCGTCCTTGCGGACGGTGATCTCGTAGCCGAGGAATCTCGCTGCATCGCTTCTCGCATGGGTGATCAGTGTTTTCTCCCGTGACAGTTCCAGCCGGAGTTCGTCGCGGAGGAACTGTGCGAGCCGGTGTTTGATTTCCTCGGCCTCGGCTTTTGATCCGATGAGTCCCAAGAGGGTGTCGTCGGCGTATCTCACGTAGAACAAGCGGCGGAACTCCGGGTCGGACATGTTTTGACTCGGAATGCTCCGCTGCTTGCGTTGCAGCTCTCGGACTGCCGTCCGGTCGCCACGTCTGCGTGCCCGCTGTACAGCGGCTTCGATTCGCCGGTACTCCGGGTTTCTCGCCCGGTGCACCCCTCGGGTGTATTCCGGGATCAGAACCGTCTCGATGAACTCGTCCAACTTGTGCAGGTAGATATTGGACAGGACGGGGGACAGTACCCCTCCTTGCGGCGCGCCGCTGAGAGTGGTGTTCCACCGCCAGTCCTCCATGTATCCGGCTTCCAGCATGTTCCGCACGAGCCGCAGGAACCGGTTGTCTTGGATTTTCTCGCCCAGGATCCCGAGCATCACTTCGTGATCGAGTGACTCGAAACAGCGGGCGATGTCACCCTCGATGAACCAGGTTGTCCCGGTCCAGGCGGAGGCCACATGGCGCAGAGCCGTGTGGCAGCCCCGGCCGGGACGGAAACCGTGAGAGTGGCCGGAGAACTGGGGCTCGTAGTACGCCTCCAGCAGGAGCCGCATCACCTCGCCTACCAGCTTGTCCGTCCAGGGCGGCAGGCCGAGCGGCCTCGTCGTGCCGTCCTTCTTGGGGATGTGTGTCCGTTTCACTGGGTCGAACCGGAAGCGTTCCTGGCGCAGCGTGTCGATGATGCGCTCGATCTTGGCCAGGGACATCCCGTCGGCGGTTTCCCCCGAGGCCCCGGCTGTCATCGCCCCCTTGTTGGGGTAGATGCGGCCGTAGGCCATGAGATACAACTGCGGGTTGAACATCTGTCGATACAGTTCGTTGCACGGGAGCTTTCGCTTTCCGCGCGCACGGAGGACACCAAGAACCGTCTCGGCGCTCTGCATTTCGCATACCTCCTAGGTCTCGTTGGCATCCAGTTACCTGTGCCCCTTCGCCCTGTGGACGGCTTTCCCGTCCTCCCTGGCAGGTCGTTACTCCTGCGACTACTACGGGCACTCCGTCACCATGGGACTCTCGCCCTTTAGGCGATCCTCTGTTCGTGCTGACTGTACGTAATAGCGCAACTTAGGCGCCCCACTCATCTCCTTGAACACCATCACTTGGCGTCGCCCCACCCTCCGAAGGTACGGCGACCGGCAGAGATAGTCACCGCAAAGAGTGGCATCGGTTTCGAGCAGCTTTCCGATCGGTCCGTCTTTTAACCGGCTGGAGATTGGGGTTCAGGCAATCCAGCTTTCGCCATATTGCGCGGGTCTTGCGGTGCGCCTCTCCTGCTGCTTGGACGATGGCCACCGCTTCAGCGACATGCTACTTTCCCCTGCACCTTTCGGATTCAGGTAGGTCGCTTAACCCAAGGATTTCCTCCGAATCCTTCCCAGTTCCGCTGGGAATACAGTCAGCCGTTTTCAGAGCGCACTCGGCCCAGACGGTCTTTCCCCAGGTGCGGTATTGGGTGCCCCAGCGGTCCGACATCGCTTCGACCAGCGCCAGACCGCGGCCGGACTCGTCGTCGCAGCACGGCGCCTGGGCGGTGGGCGGCTGGGGGCATTTGTCCGTAACGGCGAGACGTACGCGATCCCGATCGGGCAGCCGAACGCTGACGCGGAGGAGGCGGCACCCGCTGTGGCGGGCGGCGTTGCCGACCAGCTCGGAGATGATCAGCGTCCCGTCGTCGATGAGGTGACCGAGGTCCCAGGTGTGGAGTGCTGCGCGGACGAGTCGGCGAGCGCGGCTCGCTGACGTCGGCTCGCACGGCATCGTTTCGCTGTAGCCCGGGGCGCCGATGGCGTTGGGTCTCGTCGTGGTCATGGAGGGGGTCTTTCTTCCGGGGCGAGGTACCGCCAGCCCGGCGGCTCTGTCGTCTGGCCGGTGGCCGGCGTCTCGCCATCACGACCGCATCTTGTGGTGGCTCACGCCGGTTCTTGATGCTGACAACGTCAAGGAAACCGCTCCGAGCAGGTGCGCTCCACGGCGTCCATGCGGCAGAGGTGACGCAGAAGCGTGCAGGGTGTGCACACGTCGAGTGGCGGTCCGCGGAGCGGGGAAGGGGAGCCCCATGGGGTTAGCTGAGCGGCGCAAAGCACTGGGGTACAGCCAGGAGGGGCTCGCTCACGTCGTCGGCGTGGACCGCACAACGATCAGCCGCTGGGAGAGCGGGAAAACTGAGATCCAGCCCCAGTTGCGTCCACAGTACGCAGCAGCGCTGCAACTCGACCTGGCCGAACTGGACGCCTGGGTCACCAAACCCCAAGCCACGTTCCAGGAGCCCGTAGTGTCGTGTTCAGTCGACCACTACGGCTCGGGGGATACCGACGACATGATTCGACGCGAGTTCCTGCGCGTAATTGCCGTTGCCGGGGCACTGGCCGGTCTGTCGGCCGAGGAGTCGGAGGCGCTCGCGGAAGGAGTGCACCGCCGAGCGTCCGGCGACTTCATCCGGATGAACAACCACCTGTGGCAGGTGTATCAACTCGCCCGCGCCAAAGGGACTGTGCAGCCCATCGTCTCCGGCCAGCTCGCTGCCCTCGCCGAAGCCCTGGACGGCCCTTACGGCAAGGACGGGCAAGCTCTGTGCGGCGCTGCGGCGGACCTCTTCCAGCTTGCCGGTGAGCTGGCTTTCGACGGCAACCGGTATACCGACGCGGCGGCTTCGTACACGCTCGCCGCGTCAGCCGGTAAGGAGGCAGGGTCGTTCGATCTCTGGGCTTGCGCCCTCATTCGGCATGCGTACGTCGACGTGTACGAGCGTCGCTACCGGGAGGCCGCGGGCATCTTGTCGGTCGCTGAGCGCATCGCTCGCCGAGGGGACGGTTGCCTGTCGACACGACATTGGGTCGCTGCGGTACAGGCTGAGGCGTTCGCGGGGCTGGGAGATCTGACCGCGTGCGAAAGTGCACTCGAGCAGGCCGAGAGGGTCGCGGACATGACCGGATCGGCACAGAACGGCGGATGGCTCCGCTTTGATGGCTCCCGGCTCGCGGAGGAGCGCGGCGCTCGGTATGTCCAGCTGGGTCGACTCGACCTCGCTGAACAGGTGCTTCAGAGCGCCCTTCGGCAAGGTGCCCTGGCAGAGGGCCAGTCCTTTCGGCGCCGAGGTGCCGTGCTCGCGAATCTGGCCGCCATCGGCGTCAAGCGCAAGGACCCGGAGCAGGTTGTCGTCTATGCCCGCAAGGCGATCCACCTGGCACGTGAATCTTCCTCCGGTTACGTCGCTCGTAGACTCCAGGCCCTGCGTATGGACTTCGGCTCCCTCGCTCGCGATGTGCGGGTTGTCGAGTTGGATGCCGAGATCAAGGCACTGAGCGTGAACTGACGAAAGGGGCAGGGATGTCGCGGACCGAGGGTGCCCGGCTGTTCCGGGAGGCGTGGATCGCGGGGGTGCGGCGGCACTTTCCCGGGGAGCCCAAGCCGGGTTATGTGACCCCCTGGGAGGAGACCCCGGAGTGGGAGCGGGCGGCTGCCGGGGCGGTGTACGAGCAGGTGAGGCAGTTCCTGGAGGTGAGCGAGGGGCACGCCGGGCGACTTACGCGGGAGCAGAAGGGGCGCTTCGTCGCTACGTGCTGGACCGCGCAGATGTACCGGCACTTCGACGACCCGAAGCCCGGGTACGTCGCCGACTGGCCGGATCTTCCCTGCTGGCAGCAGGAGACGGACGCGGACATCTTCGAGGCGATCGAGAAACACGTCAGCTGACGCGCCTCCTCGCTTCGGCTTGCCCTTGCCGTACAGCCGGCCTGTGAAGAGCTTGCTCAGGTCCTGGCCGGACAGAGCGGTGAACCGCATTGGACCGCGGGAGGGTAGGGGGCGGGTCGCAGGCCCCGCCCACCTCCCGGCCGACCCCGACCTGGAGGCGCTGCAGCACGAGGACGTGGCGGCGCTGCTGCCCCGGCCCTCGGCAGCGACCTGCGCAAACGCGAAGCGGCCACGGTCCTCACCCCACATGCGGGCGAGGCGGCGGCGCTGCTCGGCGTGAGCCGCGAGGAGGTCGAGGCGGGCCGGCTGGCCGCCGTAAGAGCGCTGTCCGAGCGCTACGGCGCGACCGTACTGCTGAAGGGATCGACCACGCTGATCGCCGCCGAGCACCAGCCGGTACGCGTCAACCCCACCGGCGTCGGCTGGCTGGCCACGGCGGGCAGCGGCGACGTCCTGTCCGGCCTGATCGGCTCCCTGCTCGCCACGGGCCTCCCCGCCCGCGACGCCGCCTCGGCCGGCGCCTACCTCCACGGCCTCGCCGCCCGCCGCACCACGGCCCCGCACGGCGCGCCCATCGCGGCGTACGACGTGTCGACGGCGCTGACCGACACCTGGCGGGACGTACTGGCCTGACGGATGCGGCTCGCGAGTGCGGGCGCGGGTACGGACACGGGCATGAGTGCGGGCGCGGGCCGGTGCGGGTGGGTGGGTGGACGGTGCGCCGGCCCTGCGAACCGCGCCGTCAGGGAGGAGGATGGACACCAGAGGTGTGCCCATGAACGACTTCGCCGCCGCAGGGCCGATTCGCCGTTCGGCAGCCGCCCTCTCCACGCATCTGGAACCGTCCCTCCTCGCCGTCACGGCGGCCGCTCTGACGGCCGGCGGTGTGGCCTGGGCCGTCGGCGCCGACAGCCTCGCGGACCTGTTGTGGGGCCTGGGGACCGTGTTCACCATCGTCCCGGCGGTGGTGTGGGTGGTGGCCGCGTTGCGGCGTGGTCGTGCGGGCGTGGATCTGATCGCGGTTCTGGCCCTCGGCGGAACCCTGGCCGTGCGCGAGTACCTGGCCGGCGCGCTGATCGCTCTGATGCTGGCCACCGGCCGCACTCTCGAGGCCGCGGCAGGGCGGCGGGCCTCACACGATGTGCGGGCCCTGGTGGAACGCGCGCCGCGCACGGCCCGGCGCCTCACCGACGCCGGAGTGCGCACGGTGCCACTCGCCGAGGTGGAAGTCGGTGACCTGCTCGTGGTGGCCCCGGGCGAAGTGGTCCCGGTCGACGGCCGCGTGGAGAGTGCCATCGCCGTATTCGACGAGTCGGTGCTCACCGGGGAAGCCCCGCACGTCGAGCGGGCGAAGGACGAAGCCGTACGCAGCGGGGTGATCAACGCAGGCGGCGCCTTCGACCTGAGAGCCACCGCCACCGAGCAGGACAGCGCCTATGCCGAGATCGTGAGGCTGGCCCGGCAGGCCGGCGCGGAATCCGCTCCCGTGGTCCGCCTGGCCGACCGGTACGCGGCCTGGTTCCTGCCCCTGTCCCTCGCGGTGGCCGGGCTGGCCTGGCTCCTGAGCGGCTCCGCGGTACGGGCGGTGGCGGTACTGGTGGTCGCCACCCCGTGCCCGCTGCTGCTGGCCGCGCCGGTCGCGATCGTCTCCGGTCTGTCCCGCGCCTCACGCCTGGGTATGGTGATCCGCGGTGGCGGCGCGCTGGAGAACCTCGGCCGAGCCCGTACGCTGCTGCTGGACAAGACCGGCACCCTCACCGGCGGCCGTCCTCGCGTCCTTGACGTCGCTGCCGCGCCGGGGTGGAAGCCGGCCCAGGTGCTGCGCCTGGCGGCCGCACTCGACCAGTACTCCCCGCACGTGCTGGCCCACGCCATCGTCGATGCCGCCCGGGAACGCGGTCTGGAACCGCCCTTGGTGTCGAACGTCACCGAGGACCCCGGGCGGGGCGCCTCGGGCACCGTGGACGGACAGCGGGCGTCCATCGGCCGGATCGACACCACGAGTGCCGCGCCGTCCTGGGCCGGAGGGGTGGAAAACCGCGCACTGCTCGACGGAGCGGCCGTCGCCTGGCTGACCGTCGACGGGCACCTGGCGGGCGCCGTGCTCCTGCGCGATCCCATACGCTCCGACGCTCCCAGGACCCTGCGCCACCTGCGGACTGCGGGCATCCAGCGGATCATGATGCTCACGGGTGACCGGGCCGAGCCCGCGCACGAAGTCGCCGCCGTCCTCGGTCTCGACGGCGTACGGACCGAACTCAGCCCCGCGGACAAGGTCGCCGCGGTCCGCGCCGAACGCGACCGGGCCGTCTCCATCATGGTCGGCGACGGTGTCAACGACGCCCCCGCACTCGCCGCGGCGGACATCGGGGTGGCCATGGGCGCCCGTGGTTCCACCGCCTCCTCCGAAGCCGCCGACATCGTCCTGACCGCCGACCGTGTGGACCGCCTCGCCGATGCCGTCGCCATCGCCAAACGCTCCCGGCGCATCGCCGTACAGAGCGCGCTGGGCGGGATGCTGCTGTCGCTCGCCGCCATGGCCGCGGCTGCCGCCGGCCTGCTCCCGCCCGCCGCCGGCGCCCTGCTCCAGGAGGGCATTGATGTCGCGGTCATCCTCAACGCCCTGCGGGCCCTGCGCGTCGGCCAAGCGGTGCGACCAGCTCTCGCACCGGACGCCGAAGCGCTCATCCACCGCTTCGCGGCCGAACATGACGATCTACAGGACGTGCTCGAGGCGATACGCGCCGCCGCCGACCGCCTCTCCACCGGCTCAGGCCCCCAGGCCCTGGCGACCGTCGAGGAGACGCACCGGCTGCTGACCGAGCGACTCCTGCCGCACGAGTACGCCGAGGAGCACCAGCTCTACCCCGCGCTCGCCCCCGCGCTCGGCGGCTCCGAGGCCACCGCCACCATGAGCCGCGCCCATGCCGAGATCGAGCGCCTTTCCCGACGCGTCGCCACTCACCTGCGTCTGGCTCACGCCCGCGGCGGGCTGGACGCCGGTCAACTCGACGACCTGCGCTCCTGTCTCTACGGACTGCACACCGTCCTGCGGCTGCATTTCTCCCAGGAGGAGGAGAGCTACTTCTCCTTGGCCCCGTGACCCGTGACATCGGCGGGAACCGGCCGTTCATCGGAGCCCTGGGCACTGCTCCATACGCGCGCACGCCCTCCACACATGGACATATTCGCCACGCACGCCCGAAACAATAGATCTCTACCGAATGCGCCTTACGCGCATCTGCTGGAGGAGGTCCCGTGGATGTTGGGCTGATCAACGGCGTTCCCGGCCATCCCCTCTTCGTTCACGGCGCGGCGGTGCTGGTCCCGCTGACGGCGTTGGCGCTCGCGGTCTGCGCGCTGTGGCGTTCGGCGGCACGCAGGCTCGGCCCGGTGCTGCCGGTCATGGGGCTGGTCACTCTCGCTCTGGTCGTGCTGACCACCGAGTCCGGCGAGTGGCTGGAGGAGCGAGTGCGGGAGAGTGCGTTGGTGGAGGAGCACGCCGAAATGGGGACCGGTCTCACTCCATGGGCGATCGCCCTGTTCGTGCTCACCGTCGCCGTATGGCTGCTCGGCCGGGTCGGCTCCCGCCGGGGGCAAGAGCGCGGCGGGGAGGACGACGGCTCCACCGGGGGCGCGGCGTCCTCAGTGGCCCGGCTGGCCTCTTCCCTGCCGGTGCGTGTCGCGGCGCTGGTGATCGCCCTGGTCGTGGCCGTCGGCGCGGTCGTCCAGGTGTACCGGATCGGTGACTCGGGTGCGGTGTCTACGGGGTGCGGTGTCACCGGGGTGCGGCGCCTCCGAGGTGCGGCGGGAGGGCGTGGGGCGCAGCCTGGGACATATGACCGAATCCCAGGCGCCGCGCATCCACCGGCCTCCGATCGTGGTGCTCGGCGTCCAGCAGAACGATCCCCCGTACCGTCTGGTCGAGATCGCCGGTGAGCTGGCGGGCAAGGCGCACTCGGTCCTGGACGTCATCGAGATCGCGCGGGAGGTCGGCCTGGACGACGTCGATCTGGACGATCCGGATGTGGTCCGGTGGGTGGGCGGCGACAAGTTCACCTGGACGTCGTTCTGGCCCCCTAACCGGGCGCAGCGCGAACACCGGGGCTAGATTCGCTGTCAACCCAACGTTGACGCGCTGGTGGTGTCAACCTATGGTTGACGCATGACGAAACCAGTCGGACTCACCCATCCCGTGCGCCTCGACGACCTGATCGAGGCCATCAAGAAGGTCCACCCCGACGCCCTCGACCAGCTCACCGACGCGGTGCTCGCCGCCGAGCACCTCGGCGAGGTGGCCGACCACCTCATCGGCCACTTCGTGGACCAGGCCCGCCGCTCCGGCGCCTCCTGGACCGATATCGGCAAGAGCATGGGGGTGACGCGGCAGGCGGCCCAGAAGCGCTTCGTCCCCAAGTCGTCCGGCGAACCGTCGGACCTCGACCCGAGCCAGGGGTTCGGCCGTTACACGCCGCGCGCCCGGAGCGTCGTGGTCGCCTCCCAGAACGAGGCCCGCGCCGCCACCAACGCCGAGATCCGCCCCGAGCACCTCATCCTCGGGCTCCTGGCCGAGGATGAGGGTCTGGCCGCCAAGGCGATCGTCGCCCAGGGTGTCCTCCTGGACGCCGTCCGCCAGGCCGCCACCGCCGCCCTCCCGCCCGCGGCCGACTCCATGCCCGCACTGGTCCCCTTCGACAGCGACGCGCGCAAGGTCCTCGAACTCACCTTCCGCGAGGCCCTGCGGCTGGGCCACAACTACATCGGCACCGAGCACATCCTCCTCGCCCTCCTCGAACACGAGGACGGCGCGGGCCTGTTGACCGACCTTGGCATCGACAAGGCCGCCTCCGCGGAGTTCATCGCCCAGGCGCTGACCCGCGTCGCCGAGGCACTCAAGGACGAGACCGTCAAGGACGAGACCGTCAAGAACGAGAGGGCAGTCAAGAACGAGAGGGCAGTCAAGGACGAGGGGAAGGGATAGCCGAGGGCCGGAACAGCCGTGCGGTGCCGGTCAGGCCGAGGACCCGACTGGCCGTGCGACTGGGGGAGCGGACGATGACCGTCTTGCCGTGTGCGTGCGCCTCCCGGCGGAGCCTCAGCAGCGCGTTGAGCGCCGAGCAGTCCCAGAACCTCACCGCGCTCAGGTCCACGTCAACGCCCTCGGCGGAATCGCGGAGGGCGTTGCGCAGCTCGGCGGACATGACGGGGGCGGTCTCGTAGTCCACCTCTCCGTTGACCACGACAACCTTCCGGGGTCCCTCCGGGTAGCTGTCGGTGAGGAGGATGGACGAGGGGCGCGGCGGCGCCGAGTCGGCCGATATGCCCGGCGCCGCGCCGATCACGGGCCTGTACGGCGAGCGATGTCCAGGCTCGGGCACGGAGATGTCTCGTGCGTGCACCTGTCTGTCTCCCCTCGAGGTCGCCTCGCTGGCGTCACACGGCTTGCTATACACGAAGTCGGATTCATGTTTCCAGATGCGTTATTGTTTCGGCAATATCATGAGGCCATGGGAGGAGTGCCTGAATCGCACAGCGGATGGACGTTCTTGACCAACCACGCCCGCGTGCTGGCCGCGATCGCCGACGATCCGAACGTACGGATCCGCGACATCGCCGCGCACTGCAGGCTGACCGAGCGCGCCGTCCAAAAGATCATCGGCGACCTGGAGCAGGACGGATATCTGTCCCACACCCGTGAGGGGCGTACGAACACGTACCGCATCGAGCCGGGGAAGGTCCTGCGCCACCCCGCCGAAGCCGGGCTCCCCGTGGCCTCGCTCCTCTCCCTGCTCGTCGAGGACGAGGACCGGCGCAAACACGCCGACGGCCCCCTCGGCGACGGGAAGCCGACGGCGGATGAGGCTCCCGCCCAACCGCCCCCCGACTCCCGGGCGCCTCGACTACCCTGAAACGCATCCCTGACGTAGAGGCAGTAGGAGTCACGGTGCGTATCGGCGAACTCGCCGCCAAGACCGGCGTCAGCGTACGAGCGCTGCGCTACTACGAGGAGCAGGGCCTGCTCACCTCGGAGCGCAGCCCCAGCGGCCAGCGCCACTACGCGGACACCGCGGTCGGCCGCGTCCTGTGGATCCAGTGCCTCTACGCCGCGGGCCTGTCGAGCAAGACCATCCGCGGATTCCTCCCCTGCGTGCACTCCGGCGTCGCCACCCCCGCCGACATCGCCCGCCTGACCGCCGAACGCGACCGCATCAACGCCCAGATGGCCGACCTGGCCACGGCGCGCGATCACCTCGAGGAGGTCATCGCGGCGGCCAGCGGCACGGTCGGAGGCGAAATGTGCTGCCTCCCGCAGAGCGCCTGATCCAAGGCTGCCCCTGTTGGGTCAGTCGCCGTTCGGTGCTCCGTTCGGTGCCAGATGGTCGCGGAAGAAGGCGGTGGCCGCTGCCGAGGCCCGAGCGAACTCGGTGAGGGCAGGCACCCGCACCACACAGGCACCGGCACGCTGTTGTTGGCGACGTAGGCATGGGCAGGGTCGTCATACGCGGCGGTTGGGCGCACTGGGTCGGGTGGTCATCGAGGAGGCGCACCTTCCTTCACGGGACGGCAGCGATAGTCGCTGGCCCGATAGCCTCCATGGCGCACCGTCATCAAGGCGGTGACGGGGGCCAGGCAGCCATCCTCAGGCTCGCCACGACGGCGTTCCGGCGCCTCGACGGCGCAACGCCCTCCAGACAGCTTCAAGAGCCCGTACTTGCCCACCTTCGCCTCGCGCAAACCATCACCAGCGAGGCTGACAGCCAGGACGCCAGGTATCGCCTTGCCGCGGTCGGGAGCGAGGTCGGGAGCTTGGCCGGATGGCTGGCCTGGGACATGGGTGACTACGGTTCCGCCAGGACCTGGTACGGGAACGCCATCAAGGCGGCCCGCAGCTCCGGAGACCGCCTCTTGGCCGCCTATCGACTCGGCTCTCTCGCCCAGTTCGAGGCCCATGGAGGCAACGCCGTGCAAAGCCTGAACCTCCTCGACCAGACCCGTAGCCGGATCGAAGAACGTCCCATCGCCACGGTCACCGCGTGGCTGAGCGCCTCCAAGGCCCTGGCGCATGCCGTAGCAGGCGATGCCCGAATGTCGGACCGGGCCCTGGTCCGGGCAGCCAAGGCGGCCGAGCAGGTGTCCACCGAGGATCCCGCGCCCTGGCCTTGGATGTTCACGTTCAACGGCGCCAAGGTCGCGGCCATGCGCTTGACTTGCGGAGCGCGACTCGGGCTCCCTGAACGGGTCAGGGCAGCCCAGGACGAGGCGGGCGAGGCCCTGACCTCCGGACATGAGAAGCAGCGGGCCCTGCTCATGCTCGATCTCGCCTCCGCGCACATGGTCTCGGGACGGCTTGACGTGGCATTCTCCCTGGCGACCAGGGCATTGGAGACGGGCGTGCGCTATCGATCCGGACGGATCGTGGAGCGGTCCCGCGCGGTGCGCCGATCCTTCACCTCGGCTGACAAACCACAAGTGGTAAGAGAGTTCGACGAGCGCTTGCACGGAATCTATCTGTGAGCATTGAGCGGAAGGATGAGGCCATGCGACTGGGGATCACCGGGCATCGGGGGCTGCCCAAGGACAGCGAGAACCTGGTTCGTACCGCTCTCGCGGAAGTGGTCCAGAGGTACGGCAGCGATGATCTGATCGCGGTCTCGTGCATCGCGGACGGTCCGGACTCCTGGTTCGCCCAGTTCATTCTGGACCACAGAGGTCAGATCGAAGTGGTGATCCCAGCAGACGAGTACCGCGCCGGCCTTCCCATCTGGCACCACCCCACCTACGACGCCCTGCTCATGCGCGCTTCCGAGACCCATTCGACCGGCCTCAAGGAGTCCACCTCGGAGGCCCACCAAGCGGGCAGCGAGATCCTCGTGGGCGTGGTGGACAAGCTGATCGCCGTCTGGGACGGACAACCCGCTCGTGGATACGGCGGCACCGCAGACGTCGTGTCCTACGCGGAGAGGACAGGTGTACTCGTGGAGAGAGTCTGGCCAGAGGGCGCGACACGGGACTGACGTAGACGCGCCGTGGACCACTGGGGCGGCCACCCGGAGCTCTCCTGCGTGATCGCGTTCGACGGCGACAAGGCAGTGGGCATCGCGTGCGGCGCCTCGGCCAGCCCCGGTCGTGAGTGGTGGCGCGAGTACCTCGGCCCGGCGCCCGCGAAGGACCTGACCTCGCAAGGTGGGGGAGCGCCAGCCCTTCCCCCGACTCCCCCGGTCTATGCCGTCATGCTCGCGGAGCTGCCGCTGGGCTAGGTATGTATTCCGAGAGATTGGTGACGCGGCTCAGGGGCGTAGCTGTCGCGGACACGCCGCCTTATCCGTCTTCCGGCAGGTGGAAGTAGACGGTCCCCGACTGCCAGGGGCCGTGCTCGGTCATCTCTGACTCGATCACCACGTCCTGGATCTCAACAGGGCCCAACGCCTCGATTGAATCGGCCAGCCGCCGCAACAGGGCCGGGACGCTATCGCAGCCCGGGCCGAAGGGGTTGGCCTGCGAGAAATGACGCACGGTCCAATGCTGCGGAGCCTCAGCCATGAGCAGATCGTAAAACCTGCCGTCACGTGGCCGACAGGGCTCTTCTCAAGATCCCTATGGTCATCGGTGTGGCCATAAGGAGAGACGAAAGAGGCCGCTGTCCCACTTGCGCAGGTCAACGGCCTCTTCGAAGAGGGTGAGTAACGGGACTCGAACCCGCGACATCCTGGACCACAACCAGGTGCTCTACCAGCTGAGCTATACCCACCATGACCGGCGCTTTCCGCACCGGCCGAGAAAAAGTGTACAGGGTCCGGAGGGGTGCTCGCTCCCGGCTTTCGGGGAGTCGGGAG
>NZ_JBHYVB010000056.1:0-3280 GCF_042750115.1 Streptomyces sp. NPDC059455 | reverse complement strand
CCCGTGCGGGGGGGGCTCCCCGCCGCGCCTACCCGGGTGTGGGGGGGGGGGGGGGGGGGCGGCCCGGGTGGGGGGGGGGGGGGGGCGCGCCCCACCGGGATGGCGGCAGGGTCAGGCGTGCCGGGCGGGCAGGACGTGCTTGGCCGCGATGGCCTTCGCCGTGTCCGAGTCCGGGCCGGGAGCCGGTACGAAGATCGATTCCCGGTAGTAGCGCAGTTCGGCGATGGACTCGTGGATGTCCGCGAGCGCGCGGTGGTTGCCGTTCTTCTTGGGGCTGTTGAAGTAGGCCCGCGGGTACCAGCGGCGGGCCAGCTCCTTGATCGAGGAGACGTCGACGATCCGGTAGTGGAGGTAGCTCTCGAGCGTCGGCATGTCCCGCAGGAGGAAGCCCCGGTCGGTGCCGACCGAGTTTCCGCACAGCGGGGCCTTGCCGGCCTCGGGGACGTGCTCGCGGATGTAGGCCAGGACCTGGTCCTGGGCATCCTCGAGCGTGGTCCCGCCCTCGAGCTCGGCGAGCAGGCCGGAGGTGGTGTGCATCTCGCGCACCACCTCGGGCATGGTGACCAGCGCTTCCGCGGGGGGCCGGACAACGATGTCCACTCCGTCGCCCTGGATGTTCAGCTCGGAGTCCGTGACCAGCGCGGCCACCTCGATAAGCGCGTCGTTCGCCAGCGAGAGCCCGGTCATCTCGCAGTCGATCCACACCATGCGATCGTTCATACGTCTCACCCTACGGGGCGTTCCCGCTGGCCGGGCAGGGACGGACGGCCCGGGACCCGGCCCGCTGCCTGTTCGGGCAGGCGTGGGGCGTAGGCGTCCGACTCCGGTTTGCCAGGTTCCGGATGCGGAGCGTGATGGTGGTGCGGTGGATGCCCCGAGTGGCCGGTGGAGGCGCCGGGCGCGCCCGGCCGCCGCAGCGGCAGGGAGTGGTCGCCGACACGGGGTTCGATCACCTCGGCGCGGTCGGGCCGGTCGGCCCGCTCCAGCCGCTCCAGCCGCTCCAGCCGCTCCAGCCGCTCCAGGCGGTCGGGGCGGTCCGGGCGCTCCGCGGGCCCGCCCTGGGGCCTGCGGGCGCGGTACGCGGCCCGGTAGGCGGCCGGGGAGGACCCCAGCTGCCGCCGGAAGTGCCCGCGCAGCGCGACCGGCGAGCGGAAGCCACAGCGTCCCGCGACCTCGTCGACCGAGTAGTCGGAGGTCTCCAGGAGCCGCTGCGCCTGCAGCACCCGCTGGGTGATCAGCCACTGGAGTGGAGCGCTCCCAGTGAGCGAGCGGAACCTGCGGTCGAAGGTCCTGCGGCTCATGTAGGCGCGGGCCGCCAGTGCCTCGACGTCGAACTGCTCGTGCAGATGCTCGAGCGCCCACGCCACCACCTCGGCGAGCGGGTCCGCCCCGATCTCCTCTGGTAACGACCTGTCCAGATAGCGTTCCTGCCCTCCGCTGCGGCGCGGCGGGACGACCAGGCGCCTGGCGAGTGCGCCGGCGGCGTCCGCGCCGTGGTCGGTGCGCACGATGTGCAGGCATAGATCGATCCCGGCGGCGGTGCCCGCCGAGGTCAGTACGTCGCCGTCGTCCACGAAGAGCTCGCGGGGGTCCACATGGACCGACGGATAGCGCTTGGCGAGCGTCGGTGCGTACATCCAGTGGGTGGTCGCCGGGCGGCCGTCCAGCAGCCCGGCGGCGGCCAGTACGAAGGCCCCGGTGCACAGGCCTACGATCCGCGCGCCCTCCTCGTGCGCGCGGCGCAGCGCGTCGAGCGCGGCGGCCGGTGGCGGCTGGGTTATCGACCGCCAGGCCGGTACGACGACGGTGCCGGCCCGGGAGAGTGCCTCCAGGCCGTATGGTGCGGTCAGTTCCAGTCCGCCAGTCGTTCGCAGTGGCACATCTTCGCCCGCGCACACCAGAAGTCGGTACCGAGGGACTCCGGCGTCCTGCCGGTCGATACCGAAGACGGAGAGCGGGATGGAGCTTTCGAAGATGGGGCCGCCGCTGAACAGCAGCACCGCGACGATTTCTCGTCGCCGGCGTCCGGAGAGCTTGCGCGAGGTCTCCGGTACGGTCGTGGAGTCCTGGCTCATGGCACTAAGCCCCCCTCGGTGGTCGCGTCCTCTCGGTCCTGCACGTTTCCCCTCGGTCCTGAACGGTTCCCCCGCCGGTCATGGCCAAGATCGAATCTACTGTGTCGCGTGTGGTCGCCGTGACCAGTTCACCACCCGCCACTATGTCGACATGACAACTTGGCGCGAAGCATTCGATCACGAAGCGTTGCACTCGTAGCCCTCGCTGTGAAGTACGCCTTGTGCGGACACCCACTTCCCGTAGGGGGTACGTGCGCTCCGGACCCCTTTCCACGCTGGCCGGACGGGTGTTGAGCACGGCGTTTGCCAAGGAAAGAAGTGTGGCCGGAAGTTGGCTGAAAACAAGCGGGCGCAGACGTACGGATGCGTCATACGACCGGCGTACGTGCGGCTCGTACTTCTTCAGGGGGCGAGCGGTCGCCTTCCGGGCTTGAGCGGTGCTATAGCGATGCTCCATCGGCGCTGAGTGTGCGGAGCACTACGCACCGCTTCCCCGGCTCCGCGCCTTTCCGGTCGGCCCTCAGGCGCGGCGGCCGCCCCGGTGCGCGCCGATCCCCGTACGGCCGTGGCGGCCCCGGTGCGGGCTGATGCCGTCCGCGCCCAGCCGGGCCGCGGTGCGCTCGGAGTGGCGCAGCAGGGCGCGGCTGGCGGCCGTCACGGCGGCGAGGCCCGCGGCGGCCCCCAGGGCGGCGCCGAAGGGCGATCCGCACATGAGCAGGACGACGGGGACCACGGCGCAGCTGAAGGCCGCCCAGCGGATCACCTCGCTCACCGCGTCGCTAGCGGGGACCTGGACCTGGGCTCGAGGGGGGCTCGGAAGGTGGGGCCGTCCGGGTGTCCCGGCCCCGTCGCCGGGGGTGCCGCCGGGGGCGTCGTACTCGGGGGCGACAGGCACGGGCAGGGCTCCTCTCGAGCGGCCGGCGAGGTGCCGGCAGGGGCTCGGCGCGGGGGTGGCGAGGGGGCGGCGGGCCGGGGGATCCGGGCAGGTGAGCCGGGCGGGCCGGGGCCGCCGCACCCGGTGCCGCTACTACAACGCCCGGCCCGCCCCCAGGTCACTGCCGGGCGGCCGCACGGCGTACCGCGGCGACCCCCCGCGGCCCCGGCGCCGGCGGGGGGGCGCGCCGGGCGGGGGGCGCCGCGGGGGGGGGGTTGTGTGGGTGGCCCCCCCCGCGGACAGCGCGGGGCGAGGGGGGGCGGCGCCCCCC
>NZ_JBHYVB010000055.1:24229-56817 GCF_042750115.1 Streptomyces sp. NPDC059455 | reverse complement strand
CGGGCAGGTCCACAGACTGCCCGACGCGCCGGAAGCTTACGGGGCCATGATCACTCGCCCCAAAGCAGCTCCAGCCCAAAGCCGCTCCACCGACCGCTCGACTAAAGCTGTGCTCCGTTTCGTCACTTCGAAGCACTCAGTGAGATAGCACTTCCTCGCGCCCACTGGACGATAGTCACAGCCAGATGGACTGCGGCTTGAGCCTATTCCAAATTAGGTGCCCGATTCGCACCATTGGCATGCCGGTCAGGATTCAGCCAAAGGGCATCGAGACTAGAGGCTCGACGCTGTGATCCAGCTTCACGCCGGGGAGGATGAATCTCCACCGGGCCCCCTGGCTACGAAAGGAGCCGACAACATGACCCAGTTGGAGCTTCCTGCTTTGGAACTACGACAGGGATTAGCACTGCCTCTACAGCCTTGATGGCGTGGTCCCACGTGTCCGAGGCGTCCGGCCCGCGAGAGAACGCCCGATCCCATGCCTGCCTCAGCTCTTCGCTAGCCTGGCCCTCTGGAGCAGATGCCGATTCGTAGCTATCGACACGCCGCTGAAGGCTTCTGCGATCTGCGGAAACCATCCATGCAGACCCACCCACTAAAAGTGAACTCTCCGAGCTGGAAGCCGCGGGATCCCCCGAACCAGTGCTCAGCAGATAGTCAACAAGATCGAGAAAGATATTCTCATCCTGTGCACATTACAGAATTAGGCTCTGCATCATCTCCACGTCGTACGTATTTGGAATTGGAATTCGCACAGCCAATGCGGCACGATGGATCAAAGGCGAGCTCGCTGGCTGGTCCCGCCGCAAACCGGACCCGGACGGACGCTGCCTGGAAAGGTTACGCTCGTCTGGTGTTGGTCGAGTCGTGGGGTCTGACAGGCCAATGCGTCTGTCTCAACGGCTATTAGCTCGCCTAGGCGTTACCTCCATGCTTCGAGGAATCGCTTGCGGTCGTCCTCTATCTCGCAGGTGGCCCATGCACGTCGCGGCCTGCTGCGTGGGCCGCCCTACTTATCTTTCGGCGGCAAGTCCGCAATTTTCTGGTGCGCAAACCACAAGCGTTTTAGTGCCATGAGAACCGTCATCATCAAGTGCAAGAAGAGGAAGACCAGAACCCCAGTCCACCAAGGTCCTAACACATCCTCAGACGTGTGAGTTGCCCCTGCCGCGACGATGAGACTGACGAGCGCACACCCAACCACCACCGACCAGCCGAGGTTCGCAAACAACTCCGCAACCAGCTTCACAACTACATGCTCTGGGTCAAGACCTTCATCTCGCCGGACACGCAAGCTGACGGTGAACGTATTAGTGAGCAGACCGAAGAGCAAGCCCGTAAATACGCCAATCCCGCCCAATAGTCGAGTCACGTCCGACAGATGAAAATCCCCCCTTGCCGTCATGATGGAGGCAAAAAGGGCCACGAATGCGGGAATTCCCAAGAATGCCAGGTAATCGGCAATTAACCTCTTTCCGGTGCGCGCATCTGTATATGTTGCGAAGTGCGCCTGCGCGATCCCCGTGACGCTCCACTTGGCGCTCATGTCCCCTCCGGCTGCTGGGCCTCAGGTCACGCCTGCCAGTCACCCCGGCTGACCCCCATGAGGTCTAGTGAAGCACCAACCTCTGACACTACCTCTCGCCTGAAGGTCGAGTCATCGGGACGCCCGCCCTCCTCCGTTTCGATCGGGTACATGAAGCGAGGAAAGTCGCGGCCGACGACCACCGTCCGACTCTTCCCCTCGCGCTTGATCTCAAGATGCACTTCGTCAGCCTCCGGCAGTCCTTCGATATGAAATACTGCGCTCGGTGGGAGGTCGCGAGCGTAGGCGCGTGAGATCCAATCCTTGGGGAGCTTCCTACCCCACCCGCTCTTGGCGGTGAACTCCTTAGCCCTAATTCCAACAGCGGCATCGGAGTCTGTCACGTGCGTCAAGAACTTGATTTCCTGCAATTCAGATTCATCCAAGAATGCCTTCCAGGCGTCGGAATTCTGAAGCGGCGACCGCTTCACGATTAGGCGATCATTGTCATATTCCGACTTGAACCAATCGCCGAACGCCGCCCACAGTGATGTGATAGCCGAGGAGTGGCCGACCACTTCAGTCGCCCAAATTGCTAATTCCCCTGAGCGCGGCACAACGAAGAACTGGCGCAGGGGATACGTAGGAGCGTCTTCGTGCGTGAGATCGTAGGCGTCATCCCCTGTCGTGGTCTTTACGACCTTCCCAGTGCTTCCAAAGCGTCCCGATTCCACGGTCGGCCAAATGTAGCGGCTCTCTTCATCCATGTCCATCAAGCGAAGGTAATGTTCCCCCGTCGCTATCGAAATACCCTTCGACCCGACACCATCTCGCATAAAGGCCCGCAAGGAGTCAAGGAGGTCATGTCGGCGGGAGTTGAATTGGGCCACTTGGCGACTCGAGTTCTTGCGCTTGAACTGATTTACGCCAATTGCGTACAGGCAGAATTGAAATGAAGACACCCGGTCCCCCTCGGTTTGTCAGTGGCGTACCCCGGCAACCGATAATTGTTACATATTCCCGCATGATCGGTCACCCCGTAGCGGACTTCGGTTTCCGGGCAAGATATCGCCATCGCGTTCGAATACTTCGGACAGATGTACGAATTGCTTGGGCGGGCCGATTGCCTCGACGACGGCTACCGGTCCGGGACGGAAGCGCGGGGTGTCTTACCCCACTGGGCGGCCTGGCATTGTCCAGATGCGCCTCGGCCACCTCCAGGGTGGAGCTGTGCTCAAGAAGGTGTAGCCCCTCCCGGGGCGCCGTTCCTCCGCCATGCGGGCGCTATCCCGGAGACTGCGCTGGCGTGCCTTGGCCAGGCTTCGAGCCAAGACGTTCGCTTGGAAAACGCTCGGGGTGACGTTGCGTGGATGCAGAGTCTGGGTGTACAGATCACGCAGCCAGTGGGCTCCGTCGCTATCACGGAAAGCGACAGCAACAGGGCTGGGGCCGCGAAGGCTTGCCGAGGGGAGCACATGGGCCCCGCAACTCTCATCGGGGCGGAGAACCCGTTGCATGCTATGCACCGGGCCGAACTCTACGGTGACGCCAGACCAAGTGAGGACCACGAGGTCGTAGACGGGCCGTACCTCGTTGTTCTGAACATGAATGTTGTCGTGCCATCGCGCAGAACTGTCCGGGCCGCGCTCGTCCTCATGCAACGGCGTCTGCCAGCAGGACAAGGCGGCAGCGTCCGCCCGCTCGGCCCTGCGGTGATCACGCCAGATGATTCCGACGGTGGCGCTGAGAGCGCCGGTAGTGCCGACGGCGCTGATCCAGGTTGGGACATTGCCCCAGTCGACAACTGTCATGTCATCGATCCTGACGGGGCACCAGAGCCTCCTGAAGTGGAGTTGAGGAGATTCTGAGCTCCTGGGGGCCTTCGGTGGCACCGAACGCTTGTTGAGCAGGCGGAGACAAGCCACAGTTCGGGGCCGTTGGCCTGACGGCATTCTTTGACGGCAACACCAGTGCACCTTGCCGTACTCGGGGAGCCTTCCGTGCATCATGCATGGCAGGCAGTGATGCGGCTTCCCTGGGCGTTGGACAGCCCGGATGATCTCCTAAAGCGGGTGTCGCAGGTTCGAATCTTGCCGGGGGCACCAGCCAAAACGCCCCGCACCGATCATGGTCCGGGGCGCTTGTGAAACGACTCGGGCCCGCATGCCAGGACGGGGCAGGTCCCTCCTCGGCCGGGCCCCGGAGGCGTACCAGGAACCCCCAGGGGCCGGCAAAGCTGCCCGACCAAGGAGGGACCCACCCGCTTGCATTTCGACATCTCTTGCCGTGGGCCAGTCCGCGTCAGCAGATAGAGTCGCCTGCTGAGGCTTTCCCCCTTGGTTTCTCCTATTTTTTCCCAACAATATTCCCGACAAGCGCCATGAGTCCTATGTAAGCCATTACCGCCGCAAATAGAGAACCACCAAAACCGATCCCAGGCGATGCGACCAACTTTTCATCCAACCAGAGACTCTTCCAGGCGCGTCCATTATCGGTGATTTTAATGGATGCAGCACCGGCCAGAGCCCCCAGCAGCCCGATCACGAGCACAGCTGCGCCGCCTCCGGCTGCACCCACCACAAAGAGAAGTACACCCAATGCGACCGATGCGTATATACAAGCCTTCAGCCAAGGACTCGGCTTCTCTTCCTTGTAATCCGGCTTTCCGTTCGGGAGTTGTCCAACGGGTACTGGGTTCAAGCGTCGACGCCACCCACATTGTGGACAGACGTCATTTTTACGCATCCGAGCCTGACAATATTCTCCCTTACATGTAACCTCCGGACCAAGCGATGCTTCACGCTGGGCTAGCAGGCTGTTCATTGACCTCACCTCCGTGGAGAGAACAGCCCCTCATCCATCACACCTCACGCCGAGTTCGCGCGCAACATGACTGATCAGAGCACTGGCTGGAGCCTTCCTGAGCGTGGTGTTGACGTGGAAGTTTGACCCATTGTGGCTTCTACTTTTACCTGTAAGTGCGATCCTGCTAGTTAGAGCAATTTCCCTGGCGCGGCAAGCCAACGATATGCTCGTACAGGCCGTTGTTACAGAATTGGTCACATCGCCGCAGCTCGAACAATATCTCAAGCAGGTACAGAATCAATACCTCGAAAAAGGGCGGACCGAGTGAGAGCCACACTGAACGGAACGCCCGCCTAATCCGTTCGGGAAACGCATCACTCGGGGTACCGAGAGATTCCGCGACCGCGAAGCTTCGGCATTCCTGTAAAACATCCCCTGCGACCGCAGCCCACCGCCACCAGCCCCAGCCGACCGGCTGACCAGTCCAGCAGAACCTCAGCGACCGCCCCGTCCGAGGTTCGGGACGAAGCGCAGCCCGCACCAGATGCGCACCAGATGGGGCGGTAAGCAGCGGTCAACGACGGGTGCTGCGGCAAGCACGGCATCTTGTCGCCAGTGCCCGTTTGCGCTGGTCAGCGACGTGATCCATGTCGACAGCCCCGTGATTCCCAAGCTCAGAGCGCGGGTTCGATTCCCGTCACCCGCTCCACAGCGAAGGCCCAGGTCAGCGACCTGGGCCTTGTTCGTTGCCTGCCGTTGACTCGGCCTCGTGCCCTAAAGACGGGTTACACGGTTGGTGACCCGATACCGTTGTCGAGCGGTTGGCTGGAGCGCCACTCAGCGAAAGAACCGTCTCGTGAGCGTACGCCGTGAAGATCGCCGTGGAACAGCACTGCTGCCTCTGGTCTGCGTGCCGGGGGATCCGCCAGGTAGGCGTTAACGTGATCCCAGTTTTGCAGGTCGACTGTGAGGCCCTCGTACCATGCCAAGCCACGGGTGTTGCAGTCTCTGCACAGCAGCCCGCGTACGCATTGTCCACACGAGGACCGGCCGGGACAGCAGGCGTGATCGTGATCGATGTGCCACCATGACGGCCCCTCCATCGACGGGTCACCACCCAGTCTGTGGCACAGCGGACATGTGTCGTCCTGAGCTCTGAGGATCGCGTTGACGCGAGCACGCGTCAGTTTATGTCGCCGGGCCTGTCGTTCGGCGTTGCGGCACTGTGGACATACTTTTCCCTTGGGGCCTGCATTGACTCGCCAGAGCTTGTCGAAACACACCGTGCAGGGTTCCAGGGTCTCGACCCATGCGTGGAACTCTTCATCTGTCAATGCGTCGAACTCTTCGTCTGTTAACCAGTCCACGGCCGCAGGCTAGACGCTGCCACTGACACTCCGGAGCTGTGCCTACGCGGCAAGATCAAGCGGGTGCTGCGCTCCTCGAACGGGCTGGTCCCCTCCACAACGGGTCCGCGCTATGGGGAACTTCGCGCCGGCCGACGCAGGGCCGCTCGCAGGGTACTGCTCGGCTGACGTTCTGGCATCACCAATTGACATCAACGACGGCGGATGTCGGCGGCATCTAATGCGTCGAGGCCGCCGCTCGCCCGACAGTTAGGGCCAGCCCAGCCTTGGGCGACCTGGCCGGTGATCGAACTTGTAATGCGGTGATCACCGCCAGAGGAACCGTGCCAGATGCGTGCCAGAACGAACGGCAAGCTACGGTCAGCGCAGCTAACCGTAGCCGGTGCTCAAGATTGCTTCAGGAGCTGTACACAGGTGAGAACCCTGAACAGTCCTGATCGCCCCTGTGATTCCCAAGCTCAGTGCCTCCGGGGTGCGGGAGCCTGAGAGCCGCCAACTATTTGAGAGCTTACCCTGATCTTGCTACTGACTATCTGGTCTTGAATTCGACCTTTCCCGTACTCATTCGGAAGTTCCCGTTCGAGTACAGCGTAGGGCGGGCCTCGACATGGTTGCCGCTGTACTTCTCCACGTGCCGGATCTGGGCACCGCCGGGCACGGTGAAGTCGATCAGGGCAATGGCGACCCAGTAAGACAGGTTGCGGTTGTTGAATAGCGGCACCGTGACGGTGGAGCCCCGTCCATCAGTGACAACTGCCCGGGCTCCGTAGGACTTGAAGGAACCGGTACCGTTCTCCACCGCGCTGTAGGCACACATGAGGACGAAGCCCTGGAGGTCGGGGCGACGGATCGTGATGGTCTCACGGCCTGGCACCCGGGAGTCGCCGTCCAGGGTGATGTAGGGCGGCGCCGAGGGCGATCCGAGCTGTCGGTAGTAGATGACCTCCTCTGACTTGTTCGGTCGCTTTCCAGGTGGGGTGACAAGACTTCCAGGGACGTAGAGGGCGTAGAGGTCGAGGTCCGCGCCAGCTTGTCGTCGGGCTGTGCTTCCGCCGTTCCACTCAAGTGTGGCCGTCACGACGAGGCTTGGGTCGTCCTTGCGCATGTCAATGGTCGCCTGGCCGGCCTTGGTGAGGGCCACTTTGCCCAGCGGGACGAGAGGGCGAGCCGGTGTCGTCGGCGGGACTGGTGCAGCCACTGCTGAGATGTGCGGTCCGTAGGTGGATGGCGGCGGCGCAGCAGGCGGGCGCCACGTCTGCGCTGACGTCGCCGCAGATGAGGTCTGCGCCGTGGACGGTCCTGGGTCGTCTACAACGATGCCGAAGTCCGAGGCCAGACCTGCCAGCCCTGTGTCCCATCCCTGGCCTACAGCCCTTGCCTTCCAAGTGCCTGCACGTCTATAGAGCTCGATCAGGATGGCCACCGTTTCCCGATGCGTGAGCGGTGGCGGCGCAAAGGTGATCCGCGCGCTCCCGCACTCGATGACCGCGTGAGGGGTGTTGCTAGCGTCGAAGTGGGTGGCCTGCAATTCGGGGTCGATGCTGGCGACAACCGCAATGCTGTCCACTGTCGTGGGTATCGCGGTCAGGTCCGCGAAGATCGTCTGCCTATTCAGCGCGACCCCGTCCTGTGACGAATGGTTGTAGAAGACAAGATCGTCATCGCTCCGCACCTTGCCGTCCTGCCCGAGCAAAACAGCGGAGACGTCGATGCCCGTGGTGAGCGAGGTGAGGGTGACGCGGCAGACCGCTGAGAACAGGACTGTATTGCCGCCCTTGGCAAGAGTGATAGTCATGTGTGGCCTCTCACGATGGTGCGTACATCGTGGTACCTCTGGCCGGTCCGTGTGCGACAAACACTGTTTTACTGCGGTTGATCACCTTCAAGTCAATCAGGTTCCCAGCATGGCAGGGTGCACACCGATGGTTCTGCCGTCCGTCTCGGTTTCCGTCTCATTCAGCGTCGTCCATAGCCGTTCAGGCGAGACCCAAGCCGACAGCCGGTCTCACGGCCGACCGCCGTTGAACGCAGGTGAACGGCCCCGTTCGCGACCTCAGAACCCACGACAGTTGGAAAGCGTGTTGGGAGTCCCACGGCCAAGGACAGCCACAAGCTCGTTGAATGGCGTTCCGCGTATCGTTCCCCGCATGCCAATGCCGCTAGAACCAGGCGAGAGCGTCCCCAGTCAGGAAGCCTTCGCCGCCTTCCTGACCCAGCTCACAGCAGAGTGCCGTCACGACGGGGCGCAGTGGGAGAACGCGACGTTGGAAAGGTTCCTCGAAGCGCTGGCGGCCTGGGTCGCTTCGGGGCCCGGCTGGTACGAACGCCACCAGCACGAGCCCCTCCCCACCGATGGAAACCGGACCTACTTCGCCCATGCACTCGTAGCAGCCACGATGTACGAGTGAGCCTGCGTGACCGATCCGTTCCCGTCTGGGCAGCGAACAGCGGGCAGTCATGGGTTCCGGAGCCCGGCCGAAACCCAGACAGCAGAGCGTTCGCACAGCTCAGCGCCCGTTCCCTTCCGGCGTATCCAAGCTCAGGATCCCGTTCAACCGGCCCTACCCAACCGCGCCGCTGTCACCCGCGCCAGCATCGCCACTTCACGCGCCGAGGCCGCCGACAGCTCCAGCCGCACCACCCCGGAACCGTCCGCGCCCGAAGCGGCACGCAGCCGCACCCCTGCCGTCTCCATACCGACGAGCCGCAGCGCGTCGCCTAGATCAGCCACAGCCTCTCTCGCGTCCCGCCAGCCGCTCAGGTAGTCCTCTCCGCGTACCCATATCCCCGCCTCCAGGTCTGCCGCCTCACCGTCGAACCCGTCGTCCCCAGGGCCGCACATCTCGTCAAGTCCCCTTCTCTGCAAGCCACCTGACAATCAACTACCGGTTGGCGTCGAGCGGGAGCACGACGACAACCCCGGTACCATCGGCACCGGGGTTCGTGATCGATCCCCAGCCGGACCACCCCAGGAGCTGACCAGGCACGGGGGTGGTCCGGTGTTGTTTCTTCAGTTGTTGCGCGTGATTCCGTCCGCACCGACCTCAGTACTTCTGTCGGCCGCCCGGGTATCGGACCGGCTTTCGGCACTCCGGCGCGTCCTCAGGAGCAGGTTCGCCGCCGAGCGCGTAACACAAGGCGGCGTGCAACTGCTCCGCTTCCACCACCGTCAGCACCAGCGATGCCAGGGACGCGCGACCGGGGCGGAGAACTCGAAGTGGCAACTCCAGCAGACCGCCTTCCCCAGGGCGCAGACCACGCCCCGGCGCGGGACCGACCTGCCAGCCATCTGACGCCCGACTCATCCGTCCCCCTCGTTCGTCCGAGTCGGTCCGTCGCTCTCGCACTCATCGGACACCGGCAGACGCCCGCCGCGACTCTCCGCGATCCGGAGCGCGTCTTGCAGCGCTTCGATCAGGCGGTTCGAGAGGTAGCGGAGTTCTCGTGCGTCCGCCTTCCGGTCGCGGAGCAACAGGCGGGCGTGACCGATCAGTTCAGCGCCCATCTGGAGCTGAACCGCCTCCATCTCGTCAGCCAGCCGCGACAAGTACCCCTCACCGTCCGCGTCCGCCACCAGGTAGCACGGCTTCCCAGCAGGGCCGGGCCACGGCAGCAGTCGTGGTTGCGCACTCACCTGACCACCACCATCCCGTGCGGAGCGCACAGCAGCTCCACCCGAGGCAGGCCCTCCCTGCGCTGCTCCTGGCGTCGCGCATGCGCGGCGACATACGGCCGAACAAGGCCGACGTCCTCACCACGCAGCAGTGGACGATCCGACACTCGATGTACCTGGTGCACGCGCGGAAGTCGCAGCGTCGGCGCGTCCGCACAGGTCACCGAAGCGCTTGTCTCACCAGCGCGATGACGACCGACGCCGGGCAGCAGTAGTCGCAACAGCCACCGCACGAATCGGGGGATATGGTTTGGCACGTTGACGCTCCTACACAGCGTTGACCACGCCCCCGGGCCGTTCGCATCGGTCGCGGGGGTCTCTTGCGTCTGCCAACTGTGCTGCGGAGAAACGGCGGTGGCTTCCCGCCCGTGGCTATACCCATCATGGGTAGGCTGACGGTCAGGACTTTGCGACACACTGTCATCAGCAGGCGCAATGGGGCACACGATGACCGCTTACCAACCGCCGACAGCACTACCGCGAGAACTGCTCAACCACGCAGAGATGCGCGCCGCGATCGTGGCTCACGACTTCGGCGCAGTCTTCTCCCTTGCCCGAGACTTAGCCAAGATCAGCTACTCGAAGATCGCCGCCGAGTGTGACATCAAGCCCGAGCGAGTCGGCACCCTGGCCCGTGGCCAGGGCCGCATCACGTCGTTCGAGAAGATCGCGATGATTGCCGACGCCTTACGTATCCCAGGGCATCTCCTCGGCCTCGCTCCCCGCGACTGGGAAGCGGCTACAGCACCCGGTAACGCCCCTACCGCCTCAGCACGCACCACACCCACGACCCGAGAGGGAAGCGAAACAGTGCTGCGCAGGGAATTCTTCCGAGCCTCAGCCGGGGCCGGCCTGGTCCTCGGTCTGCCCGAGCTGACCCAGATCAACGCGGGCCACCGAATCGATCGAGACGTGCCCGAGCAGTTGCGGCAGCGCACCGCCCGGCTACGGCGACTCGATGACGTGCTCGGCGGAGGAGACACCTACCGCGTCTACCTCGGCGAGTACAAAGCGACGAAGACGATGCTCCGAGAGGGCAGCTATACCGAGGAGACCGGCCGCGCGCTGCTGTCGGTCCTTTCCGAGCAGGCCCAGCAAGCCGGATGGGCCGCATTCGACGCGGGCAAGCACGCCGATGCCCGCAGCCTCTACGAGGACAGTCACAAGGCGGCCACTCAGGCGAAAGACGCCGCCCTGGCCGGGAACGCCCTCGCCTTCCTCGCCTACCAGAAGATCAACACGGACCGCTCTGCCGGAATAGAGACCGCTGTCCAGGCATGCCGCACCGCAGGCCCCGACGCCCCGCCCGGAGTGCGCGCGCTGCTGCATGAACGACTGGCGTGGGCTTACGCCGTCGCCGGAAACCCCAGCGAGACCGAACGCGCGCTGAGCATCGCGGAAGCCGCCCTCAGCGAGGGTGACGGAAGCCCACAGCCCGACTGGTCAGCGTGGGTCGACCGCAACGAGCTTCAGATCATGACCGGCCGCTGCTGGACCGAACTGCGTCGACCGCTCCGAGCCGTCCCCGTCCTGGAAGACGTACTCACCCGATACGACGACACACACGCTCGCGACAAGAGCCTCTACCTGTCGTGGCTCGCCGACTCCTACCTCACCGCCGGAGAGATCGAGCAGGCTACAACCATCACCGGCCGCGTACTCGAACTCTCCGCCGGAGTGGCGTCCGTCCGCCCGCGCCAGCGCCTCGCGCCGATCCTCCACCGGCTCAAGGCCCACCAGGAGCTTCCGTCCGTGGCCGAAGTCCTGGAGAAGGCCAGGACGTGAGAGGTCAGGCCCCAGGTTCCGGCTCAGTGGTCCGCTCCACCCACCGCAGGTAGGCGTCCGAACCCGCGACGATCGGCACGGCCGACACCTCGGGGTTCTTCCACGGGTGATGCTCCAAGAGGTGCGCTTCAAGGTCGGCGTAACGGTCGGCACGGGTCTTGAACAAGAGCTGCCACTCTTCCCCCGTGCCGAACTCGCCCTGATGCCAGAAGACGGAGACCACCGGCCCCACGATCTGCGCCCCGGCCGCGAGCCGAGCCGTCACCACCGACCCCGCAAGCTTCTCGGCTTCCTCACGGTTCTCCGTCGCCGTCGCCACCTGAAGGAAATCAGTCATACCCGCGAGCGTAGTCCTGTGCCTGAGCACGGTCAGCGCACTGTGATCAGTTGCTCAACAGCCGTACGGATCGACTCCTCCCGCTTGCAGAAGGAGAACCTGACGAGCCACACCGGAGCATCGGCACTCTCGTAGAAGGCCGACGTCGGGATGGCCACCACGCCCGCACGCTCCGGCAGTTCACGGCAGAACGTCACGCCGTCCGCGTATCCCCACGGCCGTACGTCCGCCTGGAGGAAGTACCCGGCATCCGCGCGGTACGGGCGCAGTCCGGCCCGCGTCAGACCCTCGCTCAACAGATTCCGGTTGTGCCGCAGGGTCTCGCGCAGGTCCGCAGCCCACTCCTCTACCGAGCCGAGGGCACGCGCCAGCGCTTCCTGGTACGGCGTCCCCGACGCGTAGGTGAGGAACTGCTTCGCCGCAGCGACCGCGGCGACAAGCGGAGCCGGACCGGAAACCCAACCGATCTTCCAACCCGTGACACTGAACGTCTTGCCCGCCGAGGAGATCGTCAGTGTCCGTTCCCTCATGCCGGGCAACGAGGCGATCGGGAGGTGAGCCACGCCGTTGTACACCAGATGCTCGTACACCTCATCGGTCACGACGATCAGCGAGTGTTCCTGAGCGATATCAGCAATGGCGCCCAGCTCTTCAGCCGTGAACACCTTCCCGGTCGGGTTGTGGGGAGTGTTCAGCACCAGTACCCGAGTACGCGCCGTCACGGCAGCGCGCAGCGCTTCGGCGTCGAGCACGAAGCCATCCCCGTCGCTCACCAGCGGCACAGCCACCAGCCGGGCGCCGGCCAGCCTGGCATCCGCCGCGTATGCGTCGTAGCAGGGGTCGAAGGCCAGAACCTCATCACCGGGGTCGCAGAGCGCCAGCAGAGCCGAGGCCAGCGCTTCCGTGGCGCCCGTGGTGATCAGCACCTCTCCCACCGGGTTGTAGTCGAGGCCATACCGCCGCAGCTGATGCTCGGCGACGGCCTCACGCAGCGCGGGGAAGCCGACAGCGGGCGGGTATTGGTTGTTGCCCGAGAGCACCGCTTCCGCCACGTCCTTCAGCAGTGCGTCGGGGCTTGCCAGCTCCGGCACGCCCTGCCCGAGGTTCACAGCCCCCGTACGGCGCGCCAGCTCGGTCATCTCCGTGAAGATCGACGTGCCCATGTCCCGCACCCGCGCCGCAGGACCCCAGTCCGCCGTACCCACGATGCCGCGCGCGTCAGCCGTCCCGCTCGTCCCCATGCGCCCCTGCTTTCCGTACGTCCGTCCAGGAGGTTCGGCCCCCACGATAGGCGCAGCCGGTCGAGTACCGGGCCGCTGCCAAGCCATCACCCGAGGCCAGAGCGCATGCGCAGGGTGTGTACGAAGAGGGGTTGACCTGGGTGACCGGCGCTCCCGAGCTGGTCACGGCGGTGCGCTCGGCCAAGCAGTACCTCACCTATGTCTCGGCGGGCCCCTTCCAGTACGCGGTCGCCGAGGCGCTGGCCCTCCCCGACGCCTATTTCCACGGCATCCGGGACGATCTGCGCGCCAAGCGCGATCTGCTGGCCGATGGTCTGACCGACGCGGGCTTCCACGTCTTCCGTCCCTCGGGCACCTACTTCATCACCACCGACATCCGCCCCCTCGGCGAGACCGACGGCTTCGCCTTCTGCCGCTCCCTCCCCGAGCGCTGCGGTGTGGTCGCGGTCCCGAACGCGGTCTTCTACGACCACCAGGACCAGGGCTCCCCCTTCGTCCGCTTCGCCTTCTGCAAGCGCGAAGAGGTCCTTACGGACGCCGTGGCCCGCCTCAAGACCCTCGCCCAAGGCTGATCAAGACTCTCACCCAGGGCTGATCGAGACCCTCGCCCAGGGCTGATCGAGACCCTCGCCCAGGGCTGACGCGCCGCCTCCGGTCGCCCCGCTCCCCCGGTTGGACTTCCCGGGTCGCGGGCGTCCGCGGTCTGGCGGATGGTCGGTGTGTCCGCCGAGCCCTCTGGTCCGTCCCCTCCCGGGGGCTCGGCGCAGGTCCGTCGTGTGCCCGTCGTGTGCCCGCACCGGAGGTCTCCGTGTCCACCGACACCGCCGCGTCCACACGAACCCCGGAGCCGCCCCGGCGGCATCCGGAACGGCGGCGGGTGCTGGGGCGGGCCGGGGCGTCGCTGCGGCGGGCGTGGCTCGCGCTCGCGGTGTACGCGACGGTGCGCGCCGCCGGGGTCGGGTGCGTGGCGCTGGGCGCCCGGCAGGCCGGGAAGCATCCGCGGACGCAGCTCGGGCACTACTGGGACAGCCTCTGGTACGTGGGCATCGCCCAGCACGGCTACGGCACCAGCCGCCCCTCCGCCGTCCACCCCGGCCTGAGCTTCAGCGACCTCGCGTTCTTCCCGCTCTACCCGGCGCTGATCCGGGCCGTCACCGACGTCGTCCCCGTGAGCGCGGTGACGGCGGCGCTGCTGATCGCCTGGGTCGCGGCCGGGCTGGCGGCCTGGGGGATCCACGCGGTCGGGGAGCGGCTGTACGGGCGGCGGGTGGCCTTGGCGCTGGTCGCGCTGTGGGGGCTGCTGCCGCATGCGGTCGTCGAGTCCATGGGGTACACCGAGTCGCTGCTGACGGCGCTGGCGGCCTGGTCGCTGTACGCGCTGCTGACCGGGCGCTGGGTGTCGGCCGGGGCGCTCGCGCTGTGCGCGGGGGCCACCCGGCCCAACGGGCTCGCGGTCGCGGCGGCGGTGTGCGTCTGCGCGGCCGCCGAGATCTGGCGCCACCGCGGGCGCACGTCCTGGCGGGTGTGGGCGGGGGCCGCGCTGTCACCGCTCGGCTGGCTCGGCTACGCCGCGTGGGTGGGGGTGCGGCGCGGCACCTGGCGCGGCTATCTGGACGTCCAGGACGACTGGGGCACGTATCTCGATCTCGGTGCGAGCGGCTTCCGCTCCGCCCGCTCCCTGATCATGGGGAGCGGCTATCCGTCGCACTACGTGGCGCTGATCGTCGTCGGCGGCGCGCTGATCTCCCTGGTCGGGCTCGCGCTGCGGCCACCGCCGCTGCCGCTGGTCGTCTACACCCTCGCCCTGGTGTTCATCGCGCTCGCCAGTGCCAACTACTTCGCGTCCAAGCCGCGCTTCCTGCTGCCCGCCTTCCCGCTGCTGCTCCCGGCGGCGCTGGCGATGGCAAGAGCCCGGCCGCGCACCGCCGTCCTGGTGGGCGGCGCGCTGGCCGGGCTCTCCTGTCTCTACGGGACGTATCTGCTGACCATGGCCACCAGCCCGGTCTGACCGATACGGCCGGCGGCCTCGCCGACCGGGGTACGGCTTCCCCGAGCGCTGTACGGCTGCTCCGACCGGGGTACGGCCGGGATACGGACGCGGTGCCGCCAGGGTACGGCCGGGGGATACGGCCGGGCCCGCTCAGGCCTCGTCGTCGCCCGGCTTGTCGTCGCCGTCGGACTCGATGTCGGCCTCCAGGCCGAGCTGTTCGACCAGCCAGCGGTCGAACTCGATCGAAGCCCGCACCCAGCTGACCGTGCTGGACACGAAGTGCTCCAGGCTGACGCCGGTGCCGATCAGCATCTGCGCCTCACCGATCAACCGGACCGTGCCGTCGTCATTGGTGTGGCTGTAGACCTTCGGCCACAGCGTGCGGCGGTTCCAGTCGTCGATCGCCTCGAGCAGCCGCGGCTTCTCATCGATGACGTGCGGCCGGTCGTAGAACGTGCGGACGGAGAAGACCTGCTGCTCCTCCTCCCCGCGGAACATGAAGTAGGTGCGGAACTGCTCCCACGGCGCGGCGAGGTCCCCCTCCTCGTCGACGACGTACTTCAGCTCCATCTGCTCCAGCAGCTGCTTGACCAGGTCCTGGTCGGGCAGCACGGGGCCGCTCGGACCCGTCGGTTCGGGCTCGGGCTGACCCCCGAAATTCGGAATCGAGGACGGGTCGATGCTCACCGTGGATTTCCCTTCGTATGGAATACCGCCATCCTCCCTCACACCCGCCCCCGCCGTGCAACCCAGGCCGTACATTGCCCGATCCGGCCGAAACGACGGCCGCGAGGACCGGCCGGACCGGGGGTGCCGAGCGGCCCCTGGCCCCTATTGCGCGGGGCCCACCAGCAGGTCGTCGCCGACCCGGTCCACCCGGACCTTGTCGCCGTCCCGGACCTCCCCGGAGAGGATCTCCTTGGCCAGCCGGTCGCCGATCGCGGTCTGGATCAGCCGGCGCAGCGGGCGCGCCCCGTACGCCGGGTCGTTGCCCTCCTCGGCGAGCCACTCCAGCGCGGCCGGGGTGACGTCGAGGGTCAGCCTGCGGTCGGCGAGGCGGCGGGCCAGCCGGGCGAGCTGGAGCTGGGCGATCCGGGCCAGCTCCGGGCCGCTGAGCGCGGAGAAGACCACGAGGTCGTCCAGGCGGTTGAGGAACTCCGGCTTGAAGGAGGTGCGCACGGTCTCCAGCACGCTCTGCTTCTTCTCCTCCTCGCCGAGCAGCGGGTCCATCAGGTACTGGCTGCCCAGGTTGGAGGTGAGCACCAGGATGGTGTTGCGGAAGTCCACCGTCCGGCCCTGGCCGTCGGTGAGCCGCCCGTCGTCCAGGACCTGCAGCAGGATGTCGAAGACCTCGGGGTGGGCCTTCTCCACCTCGTCCAGCAGCACCACGCTGTACGGGCGGCGGCGCACCGCCTCGGTGAGCTGGCCGCCCTCCTCGTAGCCGACATAGCCGGGCGGGGCGCCGACCAGCCGGGCCACGCTGTGCTTCTCGCCGTACTCGCTCATGTCGATGCGGACCATGGCCCGCTCGTCGTCGAAGAGGAAGTCGGCGAGCGCCTTGGCCAGCTCGGTCTTGCCGACGCCGGTGGGGCCGAGGAAGAGGAACGAGCCGGTGGGCCGGTCCGGGTCGGCGATGCCCGCCCGGGTCCTGCGCACGGCGTCGGAGACGGCCCGTACGGCCTCGGTCTGGCCGATCAGCCGCTTGCCCAGCTCGTCCTCCATGCGCAGCAGCTTCTGGGTCTCGCCCTCCAGCAGCCGGCCCGCGGGGATGCCGGTCCAGGAGGCGACCACATCGGCCACGTCGTCCGGGCCGACCTCCTCCTTGACCATCGTCGGGCGGTCCCCCTGGACCTCGGCCTCGGCCTCCGACGCCTCGGCCAGCTCCCGCTCGACGGCCGGGATCTCCCCGTACAGCAGCTTGGAGGCGGTGTCGAAGTCGCCGTCGCGCTGGGCGCGCTCGGCCTGGCCGCGCAGCTCGTCCAGTTTCTCCTTCAGCTCACCGACGCGGTTGAGGCCCTGCTTCTCCTTCTCCCAGCGGGCGGTGAGGCCGCGCAGCTCCTCCTCCTTGTCGGCGAGGTCGCGGCGCAGCTTCTCCAGCCGCTGCTTGCTGGCCACGTCGGTCTCCCGGGCGAGGGCCATCTCCTCCATCCGCATCCGGTCCACCGACCGCTGGAGCTCGTCGATCTCCACGGGCGAGGAGTCGATCTCCATCCGGAGCCGGGAGGCCGCCTCGTCCACCAGGTCGATGGCCTTGTCGGGCAGGAAGCGGGAGGTGATGTACCGGTCGGAGAGGGCGGCCGCGGCCACCAGCGCGCCGTCGGCGATCTGCACCTTGTGGTGGGCCTCGTAGCGCCCCTTGAGCCCGCGCAGGATGGCGACGGTGTCCTCGACGGTCGGCTCGGCCACCAGCACCTGCTGGAAGCGGCGCTCGAGCGCGGCGTCCTTCTCGATCCGCTCGCGGTACTCGTCGAGGGTGGTGGCGCCGACCATGCGCAGCTCACCGCGGGCCAGCATGGGCTTGAGCATGTTGCCCGCGTCCATGGCGGAGTCGCCGCCGGCGCCCGCGCCGACCACGGTGTGGAGCTCGTCGATGAAGGTGATGATCTGGCCGTCGCTGGACTTGATCTCGGCCAGGACGGTCTTCAGCCGCTCCTCGAACTCACCGCGGTACTTCGCGCCCGCGACCATCGCACCGAGGTCGAGGGCGACCAGGCGCTTGTCGCGCAGGCTCTCGGGCACGTCGCCCTTGACGATCCGCTGGGCGAGCCCCTCGACCACGGCCGTCTTGCCGACGCCCGGGTCGCCGATCAGCACCGGGTTGTTCTTGGTGCGCCGGGAGAGCACCTGCACCACCCGGCGGATCTCCTGGTCCCGGCCGATGACCGGGTCCAGCTTGCCCTCGCGCGCGGCGGCGGTGAAGTCCGTGCCGAACTTCTCCAGGGCCTTGTACGTGCCCTCCGGATCGGGCGTCGTCACCCGCTGTCCACCCCTGACCTTCTCGAACGCGGCGAGCAGCTTCTTGGCGCCCGCCCCCTGCTGGTCGAGCAGCTCCCCGGCCTGGCCGCCCTTGGCGGCGATGCCGATGAGGAGGTGCTCGGTGGAGACGTAGTCGTCCCCGAGTTCCCTGGCCCGCTGGGTGGCGTCCGCGATGACGGCCAGCAGGTCGCGGCTGGCCTGCGGCGGGGCCACGGTGGAGCCCTGGACGCTGGGCAGGGCGGCGAGCAGCCGCTCGGCGCCGTCGCGTACCAGGGCCGCGTCGGCCTCGACGCCGGCCAGCAGATCCATCACGTTCTCGTTGTCCTGGCCCTGCAGCAGGGCGAGGAGAAGATGCGCGGGCGTCATGTCCGCATGCCCGGAGGACACCGCCCGGTCATTGGCGGCGCTGATCGCCGCCCGGCTCTTGTTGGTCAGCTCGGCATCCACGTCCCTGTGCTCCTCCTCGCTCCGATCTTCCCATCCCTGCCCTACCCAACCTCCGTAAAGTTGAGTCTATTCCACTCAACCTCGCGAACGCCACTCCTCTGGCCTTAGGTTCTGGACCATGTCCGTCGATCCGCGCGACCCCGATCCCGAGTACCTCGCTTTCTGGCGCGAACGCCATGTGTGCACCCTGACCACCCCACGCCCGGACGGCACCCCGCATGTGGTCCCGGTCGGCGTCACCTACGACCCCGAGGCCGGGCTCGCCCGCGTCATCGCGAACCGTCACAGCCGTAAGGTCGCCCATGTCCGGGCGGCGGGCCAGGGCGGTGCGCGGGTCGCGGTCTGCCAGCTGGCGGGCAGGCGGTGGGCCACGCTGGAGGGGCTCGCGGTGGTACGGGAGGAGCCCGAGCTGATCGCGGACGCCGAGCGCCGCTACGCCGAGCGCTACCAGCGCACCCCCCGCCCCAACCCGGACCGCGTCGTCATCGAGATCGCCCTCACCAGGGCAATGGGAAGGGGCTGAGGCCCGTCACTCCTCTTGGCCCGAACGCCTGTCACTCCTCCTGGCCTGAGGCCCGTCACTCCTCCTTCTCCTCCTGGTGACCGGCCTCCCGATGGCCCGCCCCCGCCCAGGGATGGCGCAGCCGGATCCAGACGTCGCGGGCGCGCCGCCCGGCCTCCGTACGGCTCTCGGCCACCGCCGTACGAGCCTCCTCCTCGGTCTCCACCATGGGACCCGAACCACGCAGCGGCTTCCCCGCCGTCTCGTGCAGGAACACCGTGGAGATCAGCCCGATCACGCCCGCCACCATCAGGTAGAAGGCGGGCACCAGCGTGTTGTGCGTGGTGGCCACCAGCCACGAGGCCAGCAGCGGGGTGGTCCCGCCGAACAGCGACACGGAGAGGTTGTACGAGATCGACAGCGCGCCGTAGCGCAGCCGGGTCGGGAACAGCGCCGGGAGCGTCGCGGCGCTCGTCCCCGCGAAGGTGACCAGCATCGCGCCCAGGATCAGACAGCCGATCGCGGGCATCAATACGCCGCCCTCCCGGATCAGCAGCACCGCCGGGATGGCCAGCACGATCATGCCCACGCTGCCGAACAGGAACAGCGGCCGCCGCCCCCACCGGTCGGACGTGCGCCCGACCACGGTGATCGCCAGCACCACGAACAGCATGGTGCCCAGCACCAGCACCTGGGCCTTGGTGGCGTCATCGCCGAGCGTGGAGGTCATGAACGTCGGCAGGTACGACGTCACCATGTAGTTGGTGACGTTGTACATCAGCACCAGCCCCATGCAGATCAGCACCGCCTGCCAGTGCCGGGTGAAGATTTCCTTCAGCCGCCCCTGCCCCGACTGCCGCGCCTCCTCGATCGGCGGGGTGTCACCGCGTGCCTGCGCCGCCTCGGCCTCCTCGGCCGCCCGCTCGGCCATCTGCTGGAACGCCGGGGTCTCCTCCAGCCGCAGCCGCATATACAGACCGATCAGCCCCAGCGGCCCCGCCACCAGGAACGGCACCCGCCAGCCCCAGTCCACCATCCCGTGCTCACCGATGGCGGCGGTGAGCACGGTGACCAGGCCGGAGCCCAGCGAATAGCCGATGAAGGTGCCGAAGTCGAGCCAGCTGCCCAGGAAGCCACGGCGCTGATCGGGCGCGTACTCGGCGATGTACGTGGTCGCCCCCGCGTACTCACCGCCGGTCGAGAAGCCCTGCACCACCCGGCAGGCCAGGAGCAACAGCGGGGCGGCGAAGCCGATCTGGGAGTAGCCGGGCAGCAGGCCCACCGCGAAGGTGCCCGCCGCCATCATGATCATGGTGGTGGACAGCACCCGCCGCCGCCCGATCCGGTCGCCCAGCGGCCCGAACACCAGCCCGCCCAAGGGCCGCACCAGGAACGCCACGGCGAAGGTGGCGAACGTGGAGACCACCTGAGTGGCGGGGTCGTCGGCGGGGAAGAAGACATGGCCGAGGGTGACGGCGACATACGCGTAGACGCCGAAGTCGAACCACTCCATGGTGTTGCCGATGGCCGTCGCCGCGACGGCGCGGCGCATTCCCGGCTTGTCGACGACGGTGACGTCCTCGATCGCCAGCGGCTCCTTGCGGCGCCGCAGCAGCGTGCGGATCAGCTGGTCGGTACGGGCGCTGCCGTGCGGCCATCCTCCGCGGCGGGGACCGCGCCGTGGTCTCGGACCGGTAGTCATCTCGTCCCCTGCCGCCGGCTGAACCCACTACCTGACGCCGCCCCCGCCCCCGGGCTCAGGCCCCGGCATCGCTGGACTTGGCGTAGGTCTCCGCCATCTGCCCGCCGACGTCGTACATCACCACCTGTTCGTCACCGACCACCCACGCTTCGTGGCCGGGCGGCACCACATACACATCGCCGGGCCCCACCTCGCCCTCGGCCCCGTCGTCCATGCGCACCCGCATCCGGCCCCGCACGATGATCCCGCTGTGCTGGACCTGGCAGCTGTCCGTCCCCACGATCGGCCGCACCGACTCCCTCCAGCGCCAGCCGGGTTCGAAGGTGACCACGGCGAGATGCAACCCGCTCAGGTTCAGCGCCTCCAGATGACCACCGGGAAAGTCCCGCCGCTCATCCGGCTTGTCCATCGTCTTGATCTCCAACATTGGCGGTACCTCCTCCCACACCTCCATGGTGCGCCCGGCGGCCCTCTTAGGCGCGCCCGGCCAAGGGCCTCGGTGCCGTACGGGACACGGGTCTCGGCTACGAACGCGAGTGGCCCGGCGACCGGGGTCGGTCGTCGGGCCACTCGATCGGATGAGTTTGGAAACGGAAGACGGAAGAACGGTCCGCTACTCCGGGCGCTTGGGGCGCCAGACCACCAGGGCGCTGCTCTGCTGGATGTCCTGGTAGCGGACCAGGTCGCGGCGGTAGGAGGCGTGGACCTGGGCCTCGCGCTGCTGCATGGCCGTCGCGGCGCCCTCGACCGCGGACTGGAGCTCGGCGACCCGGGCCTGGAGGGCCGCGACCTGGTGCTCCAGTTCGATGATGCGCTTGATCCCGGCGAGGTTGATGCCCTCGTCCTGGGACAGCTGCTGGACCTGGCGGAGCAGCTGGATGTCGCGCGCGGAGTACCGCCGGCCGCGGCCGGCGGTACGGTCGGGGGAGACCAGGCCGAGGCGGTCGTACTGACGCAGGGTCTGCGGGTGCAGCCCGGAGAGCTGGGCGGCCACCGAGATGACGTAGACCGGCGAATCCTCGGTCAGCTCATAGGGGTTGCGGGGTCGGCCAGCGGCCCTGCCTCCGATTCCTCCTCGGCCGTCCATCTCATGCTCCCTTCGCGGCCTTGAACAGCTCCGCCCGTGGGTCCTCTCCCACGGTCGCCTCGCGATACGACTCCAGCGCGTCACGCGCCGGGTCACTCAGGTCCTTCGGCACCGTGACCTCGACGGTGACCAGCAGGTCTCCGCGGGTGCCGTCCTTGCGCACCGCGCCCTTGCCCCGGGCGCGCATGGTCCGCCCGTTGGGCGTGCCGGGCGGCAGCTTCAGGGTGACCGGCGGGCCGCCCAGGGTGGGGACCTTGATCTCGCCGCCGAGCGCCGCCTCGGGAAGGGTGACGGGCACGGTGACGGTCAGGTTGTCGTCCTTGCGGCCGAAGACCGGGTGCGGGTCCACATGCACGACCACGTACAGATCGCCGGCCGGGCCGCCGGTCTCGCCCGGGGCGCCCTTGCCGCGCAGCCGGATCCGCTGGCCGTCGCTGACCCCCGCGGGGATCCGGACCTGCATGGTGCGGGCGGAACGGGCCCGTCCGCTGCCCTTGCAGGTCTCGCACGGGTTCTGCGCGATCAGCCCGCGGCCGCGGCACTCCACGCACGGGTCGGTGAGCGAGAACCCGCCCCCGCCGCCCCGGCTGACCTGGCCGGTGCCGACACAGGTCGGGCAGACACGCGGGGTGCCGTCCCGGTCGCCGGTGCCCGAGCACGCCTTGCACGGGGCCTGGCTGGACATCCGCAGCGGGACCGTGGCCCCCTCGACGGCCTCGGTGAAGCTGAGCGTCACCTCGGACTCGATGTCCTGACCCCGGCGCGGCTGGGCGCGGGTGGCGCCGCCGCGGCCGAACAGCCCGCCGAAGACATCCCCGAGCCCGCCGCCGAAGCCGCCGGCGCCGCCACCACCGCCGCCGCCCTGCGCGCCGCCGAAGAGGTCGCCCAGGTCGAAGTTGAAGCTGCCGGTGCCGCCCGGCCCGCCCGGCCCGGGGCGGAAGCCCCCGTTGCCGAACAGGGCGCGGGCCTCGTCGTACTCCTTGCGCCGCTTGGGGTCCCCGAGGATGTCATTGGCCTCGGAGATCTCCTTGAACCGGTCCTCCGCCTTGGCGTCGCCCTTGTTGGCGTCCGGGTGGTACTCACGGGCGAGCTTCCGGTACGCCTTCTTGATCTCCGCCTCGGTGGCGTCCTTGGGGACGCCGAGAACCTTGTAGTAGTCCTTCTCCACGAAGTCCTTGGTGCTCATCCCCGACGTCCCTCCTCTCCTGCTGCTCTCGCGGTCACCGTCACGTCAGCCCTCTTCCGGGCCACCGCTCTCCTCGTCCGACGCCGCGCTCTCGCCTTCGCCCTTGCCGGCACCGGCTCCCGGCTGGGGCTCGGCGACGGCGACCCGCGCCGGACGGATCGTGCGCTCGCCGATTCGATACCCCGGCTGCAGAATCTGCACGCACGTGGTCTCGGCGACATCCGGCGCGTACGAGTGCATCAGGGCCTCGTGGATCAGCGGGTCGAAGGGCTCGCCCTCCTTGCCGAACTGCTGGAGGCCCAGCTTCGCCGAAACCGCCTCCACCGATTCGCCGACGGACTTGAAGCCGCCGACGAGCTCGCCGTGGTCACGGGCGCGGCCGATGTCGTCGAGCACGGGCAGCAGCTCGGACAGGAGGCTCGCCACGGCGATCTCCTTGACCGTCACCCGGTCCCGCTCGACCCGGCGCCGATAGTTCTGGTACTCCGCCTGGAGCCGCTGGAGGTCGGCCGTCCGCTCGTTGAGCGCGGTACGGACCTGGTCCAGCTGTGCCTGAAGGGCTACCTGCTCGAGGTCCCCGGCCGGGGCTGCCGGGCCCGCCTTGTCGGCGGACCCGGCGCCCTTCGCCGCGTCGTCAGGGGTCTTCGCGGCCTCGGAGGGGACATCGGGCTGCTCCTCGAAGCCCGGGGTCTCCTCCGTCACGCGGCACCACCCTGGCCCTTGTCGGCCTTGTCGTCGTCGACGATCTCGGCGTCCACCACATCGTCATCGGCCTTGGCCTGGCCCGCGGTGCCGGCGTCACCGGCGGCGGCACCGGCCGCGTCCGGGCCGCCCGCCTCAGTGTTGGCGTACATGGCCTGGCCCAGCTTCTGGCTGACCGCGGCGACCTTCTCGGTCGCGGTGCGGATCTCGGCGGTGTCCTCGCCCTTGAGCTTCTCCTTCAGCTCGGCGAGGGCCTCCTCGACCTCGGTCTTGACCTCGCCCGGGACCTTGTCCTCGTTGTCCTTGAGGAACTTGTCCGTCTGGTAGACCAGCTGCTCGGCCTGGTTGCGGGTCTCGGCGGCCTCGCGGCGCTTGTGGTCCTCCTCCGCGTACTGCTCGGCCTCGCGCATCATGCGGTCGATGTCGTCCTTCGGCAGCGCGGAGCCGCCGGTGACGGTCATCTTCTGCTCCTTGCCGGTGCCGAGGTCCTTCGCGCCGACGTGCATGATGCCGTTGGCGTCGATGTCGAAGGTGACCTCGATCTGCGGCACGCCGCGCGGGGCCGGGGGCAGGCCGGTCAGCTCGAACATGCCGAGCTTCTTGTTGTACGCCGCGATCTCGCGCTCGCCCTGGTAGACCTGGATCTGCACGGACGGCTGGTTGTCCTCGGCCGTGGTGAAGATCTCCGAGCGCTTGGTCGGAATGGTCGTGTTGCGCTCGATCAGCTTGGTCATGATGCCGCCCTTGGTCTCGATACCGAGGGACAGCGGGGTGACGTCCAGCAGCAGGACGTCCTTGACCTCACCCTTGAGGACACCGGCCTGGAGGGAGGCGCCGATGGCGACGACCTCGTCCGGGTTGACGCCCTTGTTGGCCTCCTTGCCGCCGGTCAGCTCCTTGACGAGCTCGGCGACGGCGGGCATACGGGTCGAGCCACCGACCAGGACCACGTGGTCGATCTCGGACAGCGAGATGCCCGCGTCCTTGATGACGTTGTGGAACGGGGTCTTGCAGCGCTCCAGCAGGTCGGAGGTGAGCTGCTGGAACTGGGCGCGGGTGAGCTTCTCGTCCAGGTGCAGCGGGCCCTCGGCGGACGCCGTGATGTAGGGCAGGTTGATGGTGGTCTCGGACGAGCTGGAGAGCTCGATCTTCGCCTTCTCAGCGGCCTCGCGGAGGCGCTGCAGGGCCATCTTGTCCTTGGACAGGTCGACGCCGTGGCCGTTGTTGAACTGCTTGACCAGGTAGTCGACGACGCGCTGGTCCCAGTCGTCACCACCGAGGTGGTTGTCACCGTTGGTGGCCTTGACCTCCACCACGCCGTCGCCGATCTCCAGCAGCGAGACGTCGAAGGTGCCGCCACCGAGGTCGAAGACCAGAATGGTCTGGTCGTCCTTCTCCAGCCCGTAGGCGAGCGCGGCGGCAGTAGGCTCGTTGACGATACGCAGGACGTTGAGGCCCGCGATCTCTCCGGCTTCCTTGGTCGCCTGGCGCTCGGCGTCGTTGAAGTACGCCGGGACGGTGATGACCGCGTCCGTGACCTTCTCGCCGAGGTACGACTCCGCATCCCGCTTGAGCTTCTGCAGGATGAAGGCGCTCATCTGCTGCGGGTTGAAGTCCTTGCCGTCGAGGTTGATCTTCCAGTCGGTGCCCATGTGGCGCTTGACCGAGCGGACGGTGCGGTCCACGTTGGTCACCGCCTGGCGCTTGGCGACCTCGCCGACCAGCACCTCGCCGTTCTTCGCGAACGCCACAACGGACGGCGTGGTCCTGGCGCCCTCGGCGTTGGTGATGACGGTGGGCTCACCGCCTTCGAGAACACTGACGACGGAGTTCGTCGTACCCAGGTCGATGCCGACCGCACGTGCCATTTCGGGATCCTCCAGCTACAGCATTGAGTGGAACAGGCTCAAGCGTGCATCACCCGCTCTGCCGCTGTCAACAGACCTGAGTCGACGGCGCTCAAGTTTTATACGAGGCTTATGCCCAAGCGGGCGCGGAGGAGAGGAAGGAGGGGCCAAGTGAGCGACACAGATCACCGGCTGGTCGACTACATGGGTGCCCGTCCGGGCGGGTAATCTCGGTCAAGCCACATTAAGTTACTGCTTAGTAATCAAGTACTGCTTAGTAATCCAGCTCTCGCAGGTTCGAGGAGCCCCTTATGCAACTCGCCGCGATCATCGTGTCGCTGGTCCTCACCGCGGTCGGCGTTGCCCTGCTCGGCCGGGCCGTCGCACAGTTCGTGCGCTTCTTCAAGCTCGGCGCCCCGGTCCCGGCGGGGGCCAGGACCGACAATCCCTGGCAGCGCAGCGTGACCCTGGTCCGCGAGTTCCTCGCGCACACACGCATGAACAAGTGGGGCGTCATCGGCGTCGCCCACTGGTTCGTGGCGATCGGCTTCCTGACCCTGCCGCCGACCATCATCAACGCCTACGGCCAGCTCTTCCAGGCGGACTGGACGCTGCCGATCCTCGGCGGCTTCCTCCCCTACGAGCTGTACATCGAGTTCATCGGCACGATGACCACGCTGGGCATCCTGACGCTGATGGCGATCCGGCTGCTGAACCTGCCCAGCCGGGCCGGCCGCAAGTCCCGGTTCGCGGGCTCCACCGCCTGGCAGGCGTACTTCGTCGAGTACGTCATCCTCATCATCGGCCTCGCGATCATGGCGCTGCGCGGCACCGAGGGCGCACTGCACCACGTCGACTCCTACGAGCCCGCGTACTTCGCCTCGTATCCGCTGGTCCAGCTCTTCGACGGGCTCAGCGTGGACGCGGTGCAGAACCTGGCCTACTTCTTCGCGATGATCAAGCTGGGCACGACCATGATCTGGATGATCACGGTCAGCACCAACCTCGACATGAGCATCGCCTGGCACCGCTTCCTCGCCTTCCCCAACATCTGGTTCAAGCGGGAGTCCAGCGGCGAGGTCGCGCTCGGCGCGCTGCAGCCGATGGTGAGCGAGGGCAAGCCGATCGACTTCGAGGACCCGGGCGAGGACGACCAGTTCGGCGTCTCGCAGATCGAGCACTTCTCCTGGAAGGGCATCCTCGACTTCTCCACCTGCACCGAATGCGGCCGCTGCCAGTCGCAGTGCCCCGCCTGGAACACCGGCAAGCCGCTCTCGCCCAAGCTGCTGATCATGTCGCTGCGCGACCACAGCCACGCCAAGGCCCCGTATCTGCTCGCCGGTGGCGGCAAGACGGCGGAGGGCGAGGAGAAGGCGAGCCAGGAGCAGCTCGCCGGGGTGCCCGCGGCCGCGCTGGCGGAGGCCGAGCGGCCGCTGATCGGGACGCTGGAGGAGAACGGCGTCATCGACCCGGATGTGCTGTGGTCCTGCACCACCTGCGGCGCGTGCGTCGAGCAGTGTCCGGTCGACATCGAGCACGTTGACCACATCGTGGACATGCGCCGCTACCAGGTGATGATCGAGTCCTCGTTCCCGTCCGAGGCGGGCACGATGCTCAAGAACCTGGAGAAGAAGGGCAACCCCTGGGGGCTGGCCAAGAAGCAGCGGCTGGCATGGACCAAGGAAGTCGACTTCGAGGTGCCAGTCGTCGGCAAGGACATCGAGGACCTCACCGAGGTCGACTACCTGTACTGGGTCGGCTGCGCGGGCGCCCTGGAGGACCGGGCCAAGAAGACCACCAAGGCCTTCGCGGAACTGCTGCACATCGCGGGCGTCAAGTTCGCGATCATGGGTGGCGACGAGGCGTGCACCGGTGACTCCGCCCGCCGCCTGGGCAACGAGTTCCTCTTCCAGCAGCTCGGCCAGCAGAACGTCGAGATGCTGAACATGGCCTTCGGCGAAACAGGGTCCGACAGCGGCTCCGCCGCGGGCGAAGACGAGTCGTCCAAGAAGCCCAAGTCGGCGAAGAAGATCGTCGCGACCTGCCCGCACTGCTTCAACACGATCGCCAACGAATACCCGCAGCTGGGCGGCGAGTTCGAGGTCATCCACCACACCCAGCTGCTGCAACACCTCATCGACGAGGGCAAGCTGATCCCGGTCACTCCGGTCGAGGGTCTGATCACCTACCACGACCCCTGCTACCTGGGCCGCCACAACAAGGTCTACACCCCGCCGCGCGAGATCATCGCCAAGGTGCCGGGGCTGCGGAACGAGGAGATGCACCGCCACAAGGAGCGCGGCTTCTGCTGTGGCGCGGGCGGCGCCCGGATGTGGATGGAGGAGCGGATCGGCAAGCGCATCAACAACGAGCGCGTAGACGAGGCGCTGTCCCTCAACCCGGACATCGTCTCCACGGCCTGCCCGTTCTGCCTGGTGATGCTCACCGACTCCGTCAACGGCAAGAAGAACGATGGCGTGGTGAAGGAAGAGCTCCAGGTCGTGGATGTGGCGCAGCTGCTCCTGGACTCGGTGAAGACCCCGGCCGCGCCGGAGGACGGCGGCAAGAACGCGGAGGAGCCGGAGCCGGCCCCGGCGAAGTAGACGAAGTAGCGCCGTAGACGTCTCGACGATGCGCTGAAGCCCGCCCACGGGGTCCATGGGCGGGCTTCACGCTTGCTGGAGGGCTTCACGCTTGCTGGAGGGCTTCACGCTTGCTGGAGGGCTCACGCTCGCTGGCGCTTGCTGGCGCTTGCTGGAGGCCTTACGGAGGCCATGACGCCTTACGGCCGCCGTGTCGTCCTTACGGCTCTCATGAAGGCCTTCTTACGGATATCAGGAGGGCCTTACGCCCGCGGCTTTGCCGTTCCTCGACAGCGGCAGCGCCTGCTCGGTCCAGATGACCTTGCCGTCCGCGGTGTAGCGGGTGCCCCAGCGGTCGGCGAACTGCGAGACCAGGAAGAGCCCCCGGCCGCCCTCGTCCGTCGTCCCCGCGTACCGCAGATGCGGGGAGGTGCTGCTGGTGTCGAAGACCTCGCAAATCAGGCTGCGGTCGCAGAGCAGACGCACCCGGATCGGGCCGGTCGCGTAGCGGATCGCGTTGGTGATCAGCTCGCTGAGGATGAGCTCGGTCGTGAACGCGACATCGCCCAGATCCCACTCCGCGAGCTTCCGGGCCACCGCGGCCCGCACCGCGGCCACCTGCGCCGGATCGGACGGCACCTCCCAGTCGGCGGTCAGACCGGGCTCCAGCACCCTCGTACGGGCCACGATGAGCGCGATGTCATCGCTCGGGCGATCGGGCAGCAGCGCGTCCAGCACCGCCGTACAGGCGTCCTCAGGCGTCCGGCCGGGGTGGGCCAGGGCGCCGCGCAGCATTTCCAGACCGGTCTCGATGTCCCGGTCGCGCTTCTCGATCAGCCCGTCCGTGTAGAGCACCAGATGGCTGCCCTCGGGCAGCTCCAGCTCCGCCGTCTCGAACGGCAGCCCGCCCAGGCCCAGCGGCGGCCCCGCGGGAAGTTCCAGGAACTCCACCGAGCCGTCCGGACGCACCAGCGCGGGCGGCGGATGACCGGCCCGCGCCATCGTGCAACGCCGCGTCACCGGATCGTAGATCGCGTACAGACACGTGGCACCCGTGATCCCCTCACTGCCACCGCTGCCGTCGCCGTCCAGCCCGCCAGGACCCTCGTCCTGGTCGATCCGGGCGATCAGGTCATCGAGATGGGAGAGGATCTCATCGGGCGGGAGGTCGAGCGTGGAGAAGTTGTGCACCGCCGTCCGCAGCCGCCCCATCGTCGCCGCCGCGTGCAGACCGTGCCCCACCACATCCCCCACCACCAGCGCCACCCGCGCTCCGGGCAACGGAATGACGTCGAACCAGTCGCCCCCGACCCCCGACTCCGCCGGGAGGTAGCGGTACGCCACATCCAGCGCGTTCTGCTCCGGCAGCATCCGGGGCAGCAGGCTGCGCTGGAGGGTCACCGCCATGGTGTGCTCGCGGGTGTAGCGGCGGGCGTTGTCGATGCTGACGGCGGCCCGGGTGACCAGCTCCTCCGCGAGGGAGACATCGTCCTCCTCGAAGGGCTCCGGCTTCTCCGCGCGCATGAAGCTGGCCACGCCCAGGACGACGCCCCGGGCCCGCAGCGGGACCGCGATCATCGAGTGGATGCCGTAGTCGACGATCCGGCGGGCGTGCTCGGGGTCCTGCTCCTGCCAGCCACCGAAGTCGCCCAGGACCGGCTCGACCGTTACCGCTCCGCTGCGGAAGCCGCGGGCCTGGGGCGCGCTCGGGCCGAACTCGATCAGCATGCCGAGGGGGTAGAGCGGGCCGTCGTCCCGGATGCCGCTGAGGGCCGTACGGCGCAGGACCGTGCGGCCGCCGTCCGCGGCCGCCACGGCGGCCCACGAGCCCGCGTCCGGGGCGCTGAGGCCCGAGACCCCGTCCGGGGGCTCCTCGCCGCGCAGCACCGAGTCCGCGAGGTCCACCGAGACATAGTCGGCGAACCGGGCCACCGCGTACTCCGCCAGCTCCTGGGCGGTGCGCACCACGTCCAGCGTGGTGCCGATGGAGACGCCCGCGTCGTACAGCAGCTTGAGGCGGTTGCGCGCGAGGTCGACCTTGCCGGACAGCGCGCGCAGCTCCGTGGTGTCGCGCAGGGTGGCGACGCTGCCGGGCGGGCCGCCGTCGCGGTCGGTGGGGCGGTGGCTGACGGACAGCAGCCGCTCGCCCGCCGTATGGACCTCGTCGGTGGCGGGGCGCCCGGACGCCAGCAGCGCGGCGGTGTGCGGATCGAAGCCGAGCTCGGACACCAGGCGGCCCTCGGCGTCCGGCGGGAGGTCGAAGAGCCGGCGCGCCTCGTCGTTGGCCAGCACCAGCCGCCCGTCGCCGCCGACGATCAGCACGCCCTCGCGCACCGAGTGCAGCACCGCGTCGTGGTGCTCGTACATCCGCGTCATCTCGGACGGGTCCAGCCCGTGGGTCTGGCGCCGCAGCCGCCTGCTGACCAGGGCCGTGCCCGCCGTGGCGAGCGCCATGGCGGCCGCGGCCGCGCCGAACAGCAGCGGCAGCTGGTGGTCGGCGGCGCCGCTCACCTTCTTGATCGTGATACCGGCCGCGACCAGGCCGACGACCTTCCCCTGGGCGTCCTTGACGGGCACCACGGACCGTACGGACAGGCCGAGCGTGCCGGTGAAGGTCTCCTGGACCGTCCGGCCCTCGGCCGCCGGGCGGATGCTGCCCATGAAGTGCTTGCCGATCCGGGCGGGGTTGGGGTGGGTGTAGCGGACCCCCTGCGGCGTCATGGCCACGACGAAGTCGACCCCGGAGCCCTCACGGGCCCGCTCGGCGAGCGGCTGCAGCACGGCGCTGGGATCGTGGCCGCGCAGCGTGCTCACCATGCCCGGCGCGTTCGCGAAGCTCTCGGCGACCGCCATGGAGCGGTTGCGGGCCTCCCGCTCGCTGTCGTAGCGGGACTGCAGGACGAGCGCCACGACGGCGGCGACGACCAGCAGCAGCACGACGCCGACCTGCAGGACGAAGACCTGGCCGGCCACGGTGCGCACGCCGCGCACCAGGCTCCAGCGGGGCCGCCGACCGTAGCCGCGGCCGTCGGGACCGCCGGGACCGCCGCCGGAGCCGGGGCCCGATCCGCGGCCGCTCCAGCCGGTGCGCACCGGTGGCCGCCCATGCGGGCTCAGCTGGGCGTACGTGCTCTGCCGAGCCTGCGGACCCCAGCGCTCATGGGGGCCCGGCGAGCCCTGCGGATCGGCTTGATCGCGCTGATCCCGTTGATCGCGTTGATCGCGTTGATCGCGTTGATCGCGTTGATCGCGCTCGTCTCGCTGATCCCGCTGGTTCTGTCGGTGGTCCTGCGTGTCCTGCGTGTCCTGCGTGTCCTGCTGAACGCGGCGCCCACGTCGCTCCCATGCCGAGCGGGGCCCCTCACGCCGACCGCGTGGGCGCCAGTCGGTCATCGTGCGGGCCAGCGGAACCCGTGGTCGACCGAAAAGTCCGGCCATGTCGTTATTTTTAGCACCCTCGCTCAGCGGCGGGCGAGCGGCATCCTCCGCCGCTGGCCGACCACTCCCGTCCGACATCGCGACTACACCCCGCCCGCGCCCTCTTTCACCGGTCTCGCCGCCTCACCCGTCATCCGCACACCGTGCGTTAAGCACATGGTTGCCCCCGCTTTTCCGCATCGAAGTTCCCCGCCGGACGTACCGATACTGGCCGTGAAGTATCCCTTCTCACAACGACGTTGCGAATTCCCTACAGGATCATGCCCAACACGGCATCCGTAAATGTCCTGGACGGCCCTTGTGCTCCAAAGGTCATCTTTACAGTCAAGCGGACTGATCGATCCCGCATCATCCAGAAAGATCACCAAGCGGCGGCCGGTCGGAGCGCCAGGCATCACCCTCGTAACGAAGTGCCGTGCCCCATGGCCTCAGCCGCCCTGATGGGTTGAGGTGGCCCGATGACGCCCGCACCTCCCCCTACAGCACCACCCGGCCGCGTCCCGGGCCCCCGACGCCGCTCCCTCCCCCGCGTCCCCCGCGTCTCCACCGCCTCAGCCGCCGCCTCTGCCACCACTTCCGTCACTTCCGTCACCACCGCCGTCGCCGCCGGTACGGCCTGTCTGGCGCTGCTGCTCACCGCCTGCGGCCCCGACGACGGCGCCAGGGGCCGGCGCGACGACTCCGCCGCCGGGTCCGTCATCACCCCCACCGCCACCGCGCCCGTCCCCCACGGCAAGGGCAGTCGGCTGCCGGATGACGTCAACGGCGACGGCTACCCCGATCTGCGCGTCCCCGTCCCGTCCGACAAAGGGGAGCTGCCCAGCCGGATCGCCTTCGTCCACGGCTCGTCCCACGGCCTGAATCCCGCCACCCGGACCGTGCTCCGCCACCGCGACCTCGGGCTGCCGTCCCAGGACGTCACCGTCGCGGGCGCGACCGAGGTGGCCACGGCCGACCTCGACGGCGACGGCTACGCCGACGTCACCACCACGGCGGGTGAGGCGCTCGGCAAGCAGGAGACCGAGCGCACCCAGGCCACCGTCCGGACCGTCCCCTACATCTCCTGGGGCGGCCCCGGCGGCCCCCACCGCACCCGCTCCGCCGCCCGCGTCCAGCTGACCGGCCCGGACGACGGCGTGGACGCCCAGCGCCCGACCGTCGGCGACTTCAACGGCGACGGCCACCACGACCTGGCCCTGGTGCGCGCGGTCCGGCACGCGCTCCGGGTGCTGTTGGGGCGGTGGTAACGGGCGGGGGGGGCCGCGCGGTCCGGGGCGCTGCGTCGGGCCGCGCCGCCGGCTTGGGGGGGGGGCGGGGGGGGGGGGGCGCCCCCCCCGCGGGGGGGGGGGGGGGCGCCGCGCCCCCGGCCGACGCGGTCTCCGATCCGCTCCGGCGC
>NZ_JBHYVB010000055.1:0-24219 GCF_042750115.1 Streptomyces sp. NPDC059455 | reverse complement strand
CCAGCTGCCCGGCCCGGACGCCGGCGTGCACGCCCCGCCCCCGCCCGTCGGCGACTTCACCGGCGACGGCCACCCCGACCTGGCCCTGGCCCGCGCGCCCCGGCACTCGCTCCTGGTGCTGTACGGGCCGTTCAACCGGGCGGGCAGGGCCGCCCGGACCGTGCCGTACGCGAGCCCGCTGGAGGGCCACGGCGAGATCGGCGATCTCATCGCCGACACCATCGCGGACACCGCCGACGGCCACCGCGCCACCGATCTGGTGGTGCACGCGCTCAACGACAACGACCAGTCCGGCTCCACCCTCCTCGCCGCCGGGTCCCACGGCCTCGGCCACACGGGCCGCAGGCTGCGCGAGGGCAACTCGATCGCCTTCGGCGACTTCGACGGCGACGGCCACCGCGATGTCGCGGTCGGCGACAGCGGCACCCGCGACGACGAGCCGGGTGTGGAGACGGAGCGGCCGGACATCGGCAAGACGGTGAGCGTCTACCACAAGGGGGCGGCACGGACGGCCGGTTCGGTTCCGCGCCCCCTCAAGGTGCCCGGGATGTCGGGCACCCTGGCGGCCGCCGACACCGATGGCGACGGCACCGATGAACTGGCCGTCTCGCTCGGGCGGGGCGGCGTCGAACTGCTCACCCTGCGGGGCTCCCGCCCCGCCACGACCCGCGTCGCCGAGCGTCGCCTCCTGACCCGCGCGGCACCCGCCGTCGTGGACGGCAAGACCATCCGTAAGGGCGAGCGCGCGGCCCGGCTCTACGGCGTCGCGGACTTCGATCACGACGGTAAGGACGAAGTCGTCCTGGCGTGGGGCCCCGGTCTGACCTTCTCGCGGTACGGCGAACGTCCCGAGTGGTGGTGGATCACGGACGGCACGGCGGACAAGACGGCCTTCAGCAGCAAGCCGTTCGCGGCGGACTAGGACACGGACTGGGACGCGAACTGGGGCGCGGACCAGGACGCAGCCCAAGACGCAGCCCAAGACGCAGCCCAGGGCACGGCCCAAGACGGGCGAACGCGGGACCTACGCCGGGCGGGACCAACGCCGGGCGGGACCAACGCCAGCCCCCTCCCTCCCCCCGGCGAACCCCACCCACCACCGGGGGAAAACCCATAAGGGACCCCCTAGGGGATGTCACAGCTCGGCCGCAATGCCTGGTCCGCTCACACAGCTCCCGCACCCGGCCCGCGACGACCGGGTACGTTCGAATGGTGGCTGGATTCAGGATCGGACGCGGACGGGACTCCCACTCCGCGCAACAAGGGCAGCGGCAGCGGCCGTCGCAGCCGCCGTACGGACAGAACGACCCGTACGGCGGTCAGCAGCAGCCGCAGTGGCAGCAGCCCTCCTCACAGGGAGAGCCGGAGTATTTCGGCGGCCAGGACCCGCACTACGGCCCCGGGCCCGGGCAGGGCCCCGGCCCCGGAGGCTACGGCCAGGGGCAGAGACCGTACGGACAGGGCGGCGGTACGTACGACAACAACAACTCGGGCCATACACAGCAGTTCAGCGTCGGCGAGGGGCCCGACGCGTACGACCCGTACGGCCAGGGCCCCGGTTCGTACGACGACGGCTACGGCGGGCAGACGTACCGCGCAGGCTCCTCCACGGCCCCGCCCGCCGGCCCCCGGCTGCACTGGCAGCAGCTGCTGAGCGGCATCGTGCTGCGCCCACAGGCGACCTTCTGGCAGATGCGGGACTACGCGGTGTGGGGCCCGGCGCTGATCGTGACCTTCGTCTACGGTCTGCTGGCGGTCTTCAGCTTCGATGACGCCCGTAAGGACGTCCTCAACGCCCCCATGTCCAACAGCATCCCGTGGGTGCTCACCGCGGGCGTCGCCATGGTGATCAGTGGACTGATCCTGGGCGCCGTCACCCACACCCTCGCCCGCCAGCTGGGCGGCGACGGCACCTGGGGGCCGACCATCGGCCTGTCGATGCTGATCATGTCGATCACGGACGCGCCACGGCTGGTGTTCGCGCTCTTCCTGGGCGGGGACAGCTCGCTGGTGAAGGTGCTGGGCTGGGTGACCTGGCTGGCGGCGGGCGCGCTCTTCACCTCGATGGTGAGCAAGTCGCACGACCTGCCGTGGCAGAAGGCGCTGGGCGCGTCGGCGCTCCAGCTGATCGCTCTGCTGAGCCTGCTGAAGCTGGGAACGCTGTGAAGCTGGGAACGCCGTAAGGCCCGCACCACAGGCCGCATGACCAAGGGGCCCGCACCGGCGGGCCCCCCATCTCATGCGTCTCATGCGTTCTGATGCGTCATGGCTTGTGTCAGGCGTCCCGCACTTGCCCCTCCCGCCGCACCACGGGCGGTTCGACGCTCCAGGGGAAGTTGATCCACTGGTCGGTGCGCTGCCAGACGTACTCGCACTTCACCAGCGACTGCGGCTTCTCGTAGATCACCGCGCTGCGCACCTCGGCGACCGTGCCGAGGCAGAAGTCACGGACCAGCTTCAGCGTCTTGCCGGTGTCCGCCACGTCATCGGCGATCAGCACCTTCTTGTCGGAGAAGTCGATCGCGTTGGGCACGGGCGCGAGCATCACGGGCATGTCGAGGGTGGTCCCCACACCGGTATAGAACTCCACGTTCACCAGGTGGATGTTCTTGCAGTCGAGCGCGTAGGCCAGCCCACCCGCCACGAAGACCCCGCCACGGGCTATGGAGAGCACGACGTCGGGCTCGTAGCCATCACCGGCGATCTGCTCCGCCAGCTCGCGAACCGCGACTCCGAACCGCTCGTACGTAAGGTTCTCCCGCTGCTCACCCACGCCGCTTACACCTTCGTCCGGTGGAAGCTCTGGTACGACCGCGAAGGCGTCGGCCCGCGCTGCCCCTGATAGCGGGAGCCGTAACGGGCGGAACCGTAAGGATGCTCCGCGGGCGACGTCAGCCGGAACATGCACAGCTGCCCGATCTTCATCCCCGGCCAGAGCTTGATCGGGAGCGTCGCGACATTCGACAGCTCGAGCGTGACATGCCCGGAGAACCCCGGGTCGATGAACCCCGCCGTGGAGTGCGTCAGCAGCCCCAGTCGCCCCAGACTCGACTTCCCCTCGAGCCGCGAGGCGATGTCGTCCGGCAGCGACACGACCTCGTACGTCGAGGCGAGCACGAACTCCCCCGGGTGCAGGATGAACGCGTCCTCCCCCTCGGGCTCCACCAGCCGCGTCAGATCGGGCTGCTCCACCGCCGGGTCGATATGCGGATAGCGGTGGTTCTCGAACACCCGGAAGAACCGGTCCAGCCTTACATCGATGCTCGACGGCTGCACCATCGCCGGATCGTACGGATCAATCCGCACCCGTCCGGCGTCGATCTCGGCCCGGATGTCCTTGTCTGAGAGAAGCACCTGAAGAGGATACGCACATCACAGGTGCCCCCACGGCGCAGGCCCGGTCCCACCGGACCGGGCCCGCACCCTGCGACTTCAACAGCTACCGCTCACCGCTTATCGGCTCCCACCGGCACCGCGTGCCGGAGCCGAGCGCAACGCGGACACCGCAGCAACCGGCCGGGGCCGATGCGATCGACGGTGAGGTGCTGCATCGGGAACGAGGAGGTGCTGAACACATGCCCCTCAGCACAACGGACGACGGTGCGCTCCATGAGTCCCTTCCCCAAGAACGTGGACGGCGTGGACGACAAAAGCCACATTAGGGGATCAACCACCCACTGCTCCACGCGGCACTCCGGACCCCCACCGTACGCCCAACTCCCGCACCCCAACAGCCGCTTCCACCCCACGGACACCCCTGAAAATCCACCCCAAAACCACACCAAATCCCCCTCAAAACACCCCCGAACCCACCCCACCTCAACCCCCGCCTCGCCCCCATCCCGCCCCCGACCGGACCCCGAACAGCACGAAGACCCCACGACGAATGCGCCGGGGGTCAGCCATGGGGTAAAGTGTCCGACGATGCGGCGCCAGAGATCGGGCGCCTCTCGCGGGTGTAGTTTAATGGTAGAACATGAGCTTCCCAAGCTCAGAGCGCGGGTTCGATTCCCGTCACCCGCTCCATAGCGAAGGTCTAGGTCAGAGACCTGGGCCTTGTTTGTTGTCTAGACCGCGCTAAGCGTCTTACACCAGATCCGCGCCAGAAGGCCTCGTCTCTCCAACCGAGTGGGAACACCGACCCGGCACGGGTGGACAACTCCGCACGGGAGAGGGCGGACTGTCCTTCGAGGCCCTCGGCAGCACGTGTGGGACTTCAGAGGGGTAGATCATCAGGCAGGACGCGGAAGGCCTTGTGATGGCCGAGGGGGCGTACGGCGCGGAAGTCTCGGCGATCCAGGGTGAGGATCGCGTCGGTGTCGTAGTCGGCCGCCAGGGCGACGTTCACCACGTCGGTAAGATCCAGGTCGAGCGCCAGGTAGCGGGATCGGACGGTCTGGGCGATGCCGAGGTGGCCCTCAGTAATCTCCGGTACGGATACCCGGCCGCGTCGCATCCAGCCCCGGATGTCGTCGATCGCGCTCACTGCGGCCTCGCGGCCGAGTTCGCGGGTTGCCACGTGGTCGAGCTCAGCAAGCAGCAATGGAGACATGACGAGCAGCCCGGCAGCCATGATGGCCTCCTGTGCCGCGTCATGCTCCGGGTGCGTGGAATCGAGCGCTGCCAGCAGGCCGGAGGTGTCAGCGATGACGACGATCACGCAGCAGTTCCTGAACCGGTTTCGCGCTGGGCAGCGTCAGCAACGACATCACGCACCTCGCCCTTGGTAAGAGTGCGCCCAGGGCCGGGGAAAGTGCGAGAGAACAACGGCTCGTCCCACACGCGATTGGCCATGGCAGCAAGATGGATACCCTGCCGGATGATCTCGGCCTCACTGATACCGCGACGCTTGGCGGCCTCCTTGATGATGGCGAGGTCTTCCGGGTCGGCATAGACATTGGTGCGCTTCATGGACATGTACCTAGGGTAACACATGTACCAAATTGGTGTATTCCGACATTCGATCTCCTCGGCGTACCACGCTGGTCGCCCCGTCTCGGCCGTGCCCGATGTGTGCCCGCTGGAGCGGCGAACCACGGTCAATGACGGCGTGGGGCCAGCCCGGACGGGACTCGGCACAGCACCCGTTCCAGCAGGTGAGAGCCGGTTCCGCGCCCACCAGGCCCCGTGATTCCCAAGCTCAGAGCGCGGGTTCGATTCCCGTCACCCGCTCCAGCACAAAGCCCCAGGCCACCAGCCCGGGGCTTCTTGGTTCCCCGAGGCCGCTGGCGTCTCCGGCAACTCGCCACGGTGCACCAAGATCCAGCACAACGCGATCACACTTGGGCCAAAGCGATCGAGACGCGTCGGGTGCTGTGTGACGGACGAGGCGCGGGCGTAGGCTCAGCCCAGCGTCCGCAACAACGGCCAGGCTCACGATGATCACGCAGACCGCCGCCCAGGAGACGTTCCGATGACCGAGCAGCCCTCTGCCCCCGACGGGCCCCTGATCCCCATGCCGGCGCTCACTCCGGCAGCGCTCCGCGCAGCCGTCGCCCAGATCGCCCCCGCCCAGTTGCCTTCCTTCGTCGAGCACCTCGACCGCGCGGTCGAACAAGCAGCCACTCAGAGCACCATCGCTCCGCTGCGCACCTTCCTGCTGTGGTGGGGAGAATTCGTTGCCATCGAGCGCTACCCCACGCGAGCGGCTCGCCTGCGTGAACTGGAAGCTGTAGCGGAAGGAGCAACGGACCGCGAGGCCCTGCGTTCAGCACTCGCCGAGATGCGACAGATCACAGACTTGGCACAGCGCGAGATCTCCGCGTGAGCGATAACTGGACCTGGGACTACGACCCCGATGCCGAGCATGTCGTAGGCGGCCTGTCGCATGAAGTCGTGGCTGAGGTTGAGCGCTTGGCCGAGCAGCTGACGGTCCTGGGCCGCGACGCGGTCGACGTCGGGCGCGGAAACCCGCACGGCGGAGGTCTCCGGACACAGGACATTTTCGGAGGTCGGGGCTTCTTCATGTTCATGGCCCTGGAGCGGCTCGAACTTGTTGTGATCACCCGCGTCACATGGCTCGGCTGATTAGCGGCACGGCGCCAACCCGCATGCGATCTGGCCGCTAGGCTGCCGCAGGGTGAGCCAGGACGCCTCCTGAGCAAGCACGTAGCGTCCCCCGCACCAGATCCGCACCAGATCCGCACCAGATGGAGCGGTGAACAACGGTCAATGACGAGTGCTGCGGCGGGCACATCAGCCTGCCGCCAACACCCGTTTACGCTCGTCAACGGCGTGATCAGTACCGACCGCCACGTGATTCCCAAGCTCAGAGCGCGGGTTCGATTCCCGTCACCCGCTCCACGACGAAGGCCCAGGTCAGCGACCTCGGCCTTGTTTGGTTTTCACAGGGACAGCCGTTCGCAGCCGGGCTTCGATCAAACGCATACTGGAGTATGCTCGTCTCATGTCCGCCACAACACGCATCACCGTCACCCTGCCCACCGAGCAGGTCGCCGAGCTGAGGAAGCTCACGGACAACGTGTCCGGCTACGTGGCCGAAGCGGTGGCCCGCCAGATCCGCCACCAACTCCTCGGCGACGATCTGCGGCGCCATCAGGAGGAACAAGGCGCCTTCACAGACGAAGAGCTCGCCGAAGCCCGCGCCAAGATCTTCGGCACCACCGACCGTGCCAGCCGCACGGACGCCGCGTGAGCACACGCCTTGAGACCGTCGTCCTGGACTCCCAGGGACTGTCCGCCTGGGTTGCCCAGGACCGCAAAGTTCTCGCGATGTTCCAGGTGTTCCACGGGATGGGAGCCGATCTCGTCATCAGCGCCAACACCATCGTCGAAGTCAGCCACTCGCGAGTGAACCTCCCACGCCTGAACTGGGCCCTCTCCCGCGTCAAGGTCGAACCCGTCACCGAACAGGCGGCCAAGGCAGCCGCCGAACTACTCAAGTCAGCAGGACTGCACGGGCACAAATACGCGCTCGACGCCACCGTCGCCGAGGCAGCACTACGCCAGCCGTCCCCAGTCGCCGTACTCACCTCCGACACCGACGACATGGCCAAGCTCTGCAATGACCGCGTGCGACTGATCGCCCTATGAGGCGCGGGCCCCTTAGGACAGACAGATGCGTGGAGGACGACGCACCAGATCCGCACCAGATAGAGCGGTAGGCAGCGGTCAATGACGGGTGCTGCGGCGGGCGCACCAGCCCACAGCCAACACTCGTTCATGCTGGTCAGCGGCATGATCAGTGTCGATCACCCGGTGATTCCCAAGCTCAGAGCACGGGTTCGATTCCCGTCGCCCGCTCCATAGCGAAGGTCCAGGTCAGCGACCTGGACCTTGTCCGTTGCCCAGACCTCTCCGCTCGCCTCGCAGTCGGCGTTCACTCTGTAGCGCACTCCCTGCGACAGGCCCCATCAGGCATGCTGGAGCCTTGAGCAAGTGTGCAGCGGCGAAGCCGTACGTGCTGCCGGAGTCGCTCGCCGAGTTGGGCGGGCCCACGGCCGGTGGTGTCACGCTGCCGCGCCACATCGGCTGGGGACCGCACTACGTCTACGACCTGGCCGACGAGGCAGACTTCCGGCTGATGTACGAGCGAGTCATCCGCGAGGCCCAGACGCGCGATGGCCTCAACGCGTACCTGCACGCGACGTCTCTGCGGCAGGTATGGCACGACCTGTTCCTGCCCCTCCCGGTCAGGGCCGCATGGGAAACGCGCTTCCCAGATCTCCGTGAGTCCAGCACGGCGACAGCCGCTGCCCAGTGGACGAGTTGCACCGCCAACTGATTCGCATCGACCTGGACGCGCTCGCCAAGGACTACGGATACGCCCTCGCGGGCGGCTACGCAGTCCAGGGCCCAGCACATCGTCAACCGAGTCAGTGATGACGTGGGCCTCTTCGCCCCGTTCGTGAGGGCTAGCCGCGAGATGGAGTAGCCGCAGAGCGGATCGCCACCGCCTACCAAGCCGCCGGATACGCCGTCGAGCAGGTCCCGACCTCGGCCCGGTATCCCACCATGACGACGTCGCCGCAGGCAAGATCAGCGCGCTGTTCACCCGAGCCGAGGTCCGCGGCGCCATCGACGTCGCGGGGTGCTGTTGCAGGCCGGCTGTATCCGCGAACGGCTCATGGGGCTCGCCACGCAGAACGACGCGGGCTTCGACCGTCGCATGTTCGCCGACTCGCTCGGACGCGTCCAGCGGTACGCCGACAAGTAATTCGCCGGCCATAGCCTCACCCCTATCGACATCTGCGCCTGGCGACTGAGTGGCTAAATCGCGGCATCGGCCCGGATCTCGTCGAGGATGGAGCGCGCGCCCTGGCCGATGAGCTCTGTGGCCAGGGCCTCCCCGAGCTTCTCTGGCTCTCCGAACGATCCGGAAAGCGAGCCGGAAATCTGACGGGTCCCGTCGAGTGACGTCACCTGCGCGCGAAGCGAGAGAGAACCGTCCGTGCGGGCCTCCGCATGAGCTCCCACGGGCACGCTGCATCCGCCGTGCAGTTCGGCCAGCAATGCGCGCTCGGCCCGTACCTGGGCGTCCACTGCGAGATCTCCCGCAGTGGACAGGATCTCCTGAATCGCCTTGCTGTCCTCTCGGACCTGAATTCCGAGGGCTCCTTGACCCGGCGAGGGCGGAAAGAGATCGACTGGCAGAATCTCGCCGATAGCGCCATCCAGGCCGAGGCGGCGAAGTCCCGCGGCCGCGAGAACCACGGCGTCAAGCCCCATGGTCTCGATCTTCTTCAACCGCGGCGGGACGTTACCCCGAATCGGCACGACCTCGATATCGGGCCGCACCGCCAGCAGTTGGGCGATCCGCCGCTGGGCCCCGGTCCCGACCCGCGCGCCCCTGGGGAGTCCGGCGAGCGTGGACCCGCACAGGGCATCGCGGGCGTCCTCCCGCCCTGGCGGAGGCATCAGAATGAGGCCCGGTGGATTCGCGGTGGGAAGGTCTTTCATGGAGTGGATGACCACGTCCACGTCTCCACGAGCCAGCGCGGCTTCCTGCTCGGTACTGAATGCGCTGCTGCTGCTCACAGTGGAGACATCTGAAAGCGGCGACTTCCGGTCCCTGTCGCCGCCTTCGAGGATCACCCGGTGAGTAAAGACAGTATCGGGGAATCGTTCACGTAGCGGGGCGAGGTATTCACGCACCTGAGCTTTGGCCAGTTTGCTTGCGCGTGAGCCCACAAGGTACGTATCCACGGCGATCAACTCCTGACGGTGATGGACCGTCAAATCATCGTACTCGCCATTGATGTGCCATTTTGCCGACCCATCGTCGGGTTATTTCCTGCCTGCTTCGGCCTTGGCCTCTTCGATTGCGGCCGGCTGTGGTGGCTTGGAGGGGTGGAGCACGGAGCGAGCCGTGTCGGTGTCGAAGTCGTTCTCCCATCTGCCGATGACGATGGTGGCGACGGCGTTGCCCAGGACGTTGATGAAGACGCGGCCCTCGTTGAGGATGCGGTCGACGCCGACGATGAGTGAGAGGGCGGCCAGGGGGATGTGGCCGAGTGCCGTGACCGTGCTGGCCAGGACGATGAACGCGCCTCCGGCGATGCCCGCGGTGCCCTTGCTGGTGAGCATCATGACGCCCACCATGACGAGTTGCTGCTGCCAGGAGAGGTCGATGCCGACCGCCTGGGCCAGGAACATGGAGGCCATCGTCAGATAGACCGCGGAGCCGTCGAGGTTGAAGGAGAACCCGGAGGGGATGACGATGCCGACCACGGGGCGGCCGACGCCGAGGGTCTCCAGCTTGCGTACCAGCTGGGGCAGGACGGCCTCGCTGGAACGCGCTCAGCGTCGCCGGCCCCAGCGGCGACCTGCCCACCGCCGACCACCCGCGCGTCAGCACCGAAGTACGCCGGGCGGCCGACGCCATCGCCGCCCGCTGTCCCTGAGCAGAAAGCGCCTCTCCCCTTGTCCCACCCCTTGTCCCAGCCCTTGTCCCAGCCCTTGACCCACCCCTTGCCTCACCTCACCTACGACGAGCTGCTGCGGCGCACCGATGCCCCGCCCGGCTCCAGCTGGTACCTCTTCGCGGACCAGCCCGAACGCGGCATGGCCAACTTCGCGGGCCCCGAACAGATCCGGCGGGCGGCACAAGAGGTCCAAGGCGGCCGTGCCTTCAACCTCGACTACGCGCTCGACGCCTTCGACCCGCCCATGTCCCGGGCCCGCGGCATCCCCCACCACCGCATCACCGCCAAACACGAGCAGGCCCGCGACGATGTCCTGGAGGGCTTCTTCCTCCAGGCCAGCAGCCAGATCGACGGCTTGCGCCACCGCCGCGCCTCCGGGCACGGCTTCTACAACGCCGTGGCGGACGGTCTCACCAACGCCGAGATCGGACGCCGCCTCGTGATCGCCGAGGCCACGGTGAAGACGCATCTGCTCCGGCTGTTCGCCAAGCTCGATGTGAACGACCGGACGATGAGATCGCGCCGCGAAGCCCACGCCTGGGCGTGCAGTTGTGGGCCGAGACCCCGCTGGCCGGGCGCGCACACCTCATCGACATCGACGGCCTCCTCCGGGGCCGCGGCACGCCGCTCGACCATACGGCGGGCCCCGCCCTCGGCCCCGACCTGCTCGACGCGGCGCTCGAGGCACAGCACTGCCGTGTCGAACCCGGCGATCTGGTTCTCGTCCACACCGGCTGGGCCCACTGGTACCTCACGGCCGAACCCGGCGCACGAGCCGCGGTGCGCGCCGAGCGGCGCGCCACCGGGTTCGTACAGTCCCGGGACTTCGCCGCCTGGTGCTGGGATCACCGCATCGCCCTGCTGGCCACGGACACCTTCGCCGTCGAAGTCCTCCCCGTGGTGCCCGAGAGCGACTTCCACGCCAGCGCACCCGAGGACGGCGGCATGATGCATCAGGAACTGATCGCCAAGCTCGGCCTGCCGTTGGGTGAGCTGTGGAACCTGACCGCTCTGGCCGCTGACTGCCGGGCCACCGGCCGCTGGACCAGCCTGCTGACCGTCAAGCCCCTCAACCTCACCGGTGGCGTCGGCTCTCCCGCCAACGCCACCGCTCTGCGCTGACGAACACGACACCGCCTCACCACAACGACCCATGCGAGCGCGGCTGGCTGATGGTGCGTCAGCGGTTCGTTAGTGGGGCGCTAATGGAACGGTAGCGGTCACCGGCAGGGTGGGTGGCACACCGAGCGAAACGTCGCCGGGCGCAGTACTCCGCTGATGACGAAGAGGGTCATTCCATGCTTATCAACCGCTCCCGGATCCGTACGTTCGCCGGTGCAAGCCTGCTGGTGACGGCCGCGATGTTTGCCACCGCCTGCCAGTCCGACGAGGACACGAGCAGTGGGTCCAGTGACTCGTCCGCCTCCGCCGAGGCCACGACCGGGGCGGATACCGGCAAGGACAACGCCTCTGGTTCAGAGGCCGGATCCTCCGATGGGAAGGACAAGGGGTCCCAGGATGGCTCCGGCGCCGACACCGGGAACGGTGAGCGGGGCAAGGTCGGGCAGGCGTGCGGGGCCAACGACATTTCCTGGAGCACCAGGTCCGAGACGCAGGCCGGGGGGTACATCCTGGTCATCGCGAAGGCCAAGCCGGGGATCACCTGCACTCTGCCCGCCGCGCTTCCCACGGTGGCCTTCGGGTCTGACGGTACCGAGGCGGGGCCCGCGGAGCAGGCCGTTGGGCCGGCGATCACGCTGGGCAAGGGAACGACCGCCTACGCCGGGGTGAACCCGAAGACCACCAAGGAAAACGGTGGCAAGGAGCTGGACAGCATCATCGTCGGGATCGGTGATGAGGACCCCAACCCGGTCTCCCTGCCGGTCGGCACCATCACCGTCGACGAGCCCATCGTCACCAACTGGCACACCTCCGCGGCGGATGCCGTCCCCTTCGGTGGAACGGACCAGTAGCCCGTAAGACCCGTAAGAGGAGGCTCTGCGCCGCGGTTTTCTCGCAGCAACGACATGAGGAGTTCGTAGATGCTTCGCAAACGGTCACGTCTGATCGCCGCGCCGATCGCGGCTGTCGCCCTGACCCTGACTGTCGCCGGTTACCACGCCAGTGCGGCCGGGTCGTCACCCTCGGGCGGTGCGGGACAGTCGGGGAAGGTCACCAAGGCGGCGGGTCCGTGTCTGGCCGATGCCACGACGCTGATCGGTGATCTCGACGGCGACGGCCACCCGGACAAGATCTCGAATCCTGGGCACACCGGCACCAAGATGACGATCCAGTGGGGGACGGCGGACGGCTCGTTCGGCGCGAAGCAGTCCGTCAGCGAACTTCTCGGCGCGAAGAAGGGGGAGGTCGCGACCGCCGCGGTCGCCGACTTCCAAAACGACGGCACCCTGGACATGGTCGTCAACATCGTCGAGCCGGCCGACGGGGACGACCCCTCGACCGCGCGCGTCGCGGAGTACCGCCCCGGCCCGCTCAAGCGGTCGAACCTGGGCTCCGCCGACTCCCGGCACTCCGACATCGGCGACCAGGGCGAGGTCCAGCAGCTCCGGATCGCCAACTACGGCGACGACCCGTACCCGGACCTCGCGATCCTCAACAACTCCGGTGACGGGCAGCTGGATCGGGACGTGCGTCTGTCGTACGCGGGCAGCGGCCCGGGGGACTTCGACTACGCGCTGAAGGAGAAGTACGGCGAGTTCGGGTCCACTGCCGAGCCGCCGGCCATGCCCAGCGACGGCTGGAAGCAGTTCTTCGAGTCCTGCTCCTGATCCTGACCGCGGCCGGGCGCCGCCGGGCCCTGTGGGGCACCGGCGGCGTCCGGCTTCAGGTGCTTGCCAGGCGTTCCACCAGCAGTAGACCGCCGATGCCGATCATCATGGCACCGGAGACCCGGGTCACCGCCCGGGCTGCCGAGGGCCGCGTCGTCAGTACGGTGCGGGCCAGGACGCCGACGCCGAGGTAGACGACGGCGCACGCCGCCATGTGGAGCGTGCCGAGCAGTCCGGTCTGGGCGGCGACCGGCCAGCCGTCCGAGGGGCGGATGAACTGCGGGAACAGCGAGAAGTACAGCAGCAGCGCCTTCGGGTTCAGCCCGCTGATGCCCGCCCCCTTGAGCGCGATCCGCCACCGTGAGGAGGCCATGGCCTCCGTCGACCGGCCTGACGCGTCCGACGCGCCTGGCCCACCCGACGCACCTGACCCGCCCGGCACGCCCGGCACGCCCGACGCGCTCAGGACCGCCGGTCGCGACAGCACTCCCCAGCCGAGCCACATCAGATAAGCGGCCCCGGCGACGGTCAGCGCGGTGAGGGTGGTGGGCGAGCTCGCCACGATGACCACCAGGCCGGCGACGGCGAGCAGCGTGTACCCGACGTATCCGGCTATCAGCCCGGCGACCGCGGGGACGACCGAGCGGTCCCGCAGCCCGGCCGCGATCGCATAGGCCCAGTCCGCGCCCGGGGTGAACACCAGCAGCAGGTCCACCGCCAGAAAAGCCGCCACCGTCGTCGCGTCCATTGATCGATCCCTCTCATATTTCTTGCCACTCCGAGAGGAAGATTAGGCGCGATTTGATCGAAAATGTTTGCTTCTTCACTCGGTCATCGCATCGGCTGAGGGAGAATCTTCTCCATGGATGCCCTGGACCGGAAAATTCTTACCGAGCTGCAGATGGACGGCCGTCTGACGGTCACCGAGCTGGCCGCTCGCATGCGGCTGAGTGTCTCGCCCTGCCACCGCCGGCTGCGGGACCTCGAACGCGAGGGCGCCATCCGCGGCTACCGCGCCATCGTCGACCCGGCCGCCGTCGGCCTGAACTTCGAGGCCCTGGTCTTCGCCACCCTGGGCTGGGAGGACGCCGACACCGTCACCGACTTCGAAGCGGCCGTGTCCGCCATCCCGCACGTCATCCAGGCGCAGCGGCTCTTCGGCGAACCGGATTACCTGCTGCGCGTCGCCACCACCGACCTGGCCGCCTACCAGCAGCTCTATGACGAGCAGCTGGCCAGGCTCCCGGGCGTCCAGCGGCTGAACTCCACCCTCGTCATGAAGCACGTCGTCCACGACCGGCCGCTGCCCGAGTAGCCGGGCCGTCCACCGATCGGTGGACGGGAAGTTCAACCGGGTACCTCTGTCGGCCAACTGCGCCCGCCAGCAAGGCTTTCCGGCATGAAATCACTCACTGTGCGCATGGCGCGCTGGAGCGCTCGGCACCCCTGGCGGGCCATCGTCGGCTGGCTGGTGTTCGTGGCGCTGTGCCTGGGGGCCGGCAGTGCCGTCGGGACACACAGCGCGACGACGGCCGACTACCGGGTCGGCGAGGCCGGGCGGGCGGAGGCGATGGCCGCCGAGGGGGGTCTGGAGCGCCGGGCCACCGAGCAGGTGCTGATCTCCGCCCGGTCGGGACCCCTCGACCGGGACGCGGCCGAAGCCGCCGCCGGGGATCTGACCGCCCGGATGGAGCGGCTGCCCGAGGTCGCGGGCGTCGCCGACCCGCTGCCGTCCGGGGATCGCCGGATCCTCATGGTCGAGGTGGCGCTGAAGGGCGAGGAGCGGGACGCGAAGGACAAGGTCGACGCGGTGACCGGACAGACGGACGCCGTGGCGAAGGCGTATCCGGGGCTGCGGCTGGAGGAGACCGGGAGCCCCTCCATCAGCAAGGGAGTCGACGAGCAGCGCGGCGACGACCTGGCGCTCTCCGAGAAGATCACGCTTCCCATCACCCTGATCACCCTGTTGGTCGTCTTCGGTTCCGTGACCATGGCGGGGGTGCCGCTGCTGCTCGCGCTGTCGTCGATCGCGGCGGCCATCGGGCTTTCGATGGTGGCCTCACAGGTGTCCCCCGACGCCGGGGTCGGCACGAACGTCATCCTGATGATCGGCCTCGCGGTCGGCGTCGACTACACGCTCTTCTACCTCAAACGGGAGCGCGAGGAGCGCGCCCGCTCGGGCGACCGGCTGAGCTCCGAGGCGCTGGTGGACCTGGCCGCGGCCACCTCGGGCCGGGCCGTCGTGATCTCCGGGCTCGCGGTCGTGGCCTCCACCGCGACGCTGTATCTCGCCTCCGACGTCATCTTCTCCTCGCTGGCCACCGGCACGATCGTGGTCGTCCTGGTCGCGGTGGCCAGCTCCCTGACGGCGCTGCCCGCGATGCTCGTCAAGCTCGGAGAACGGGAGGAGCGCAGGGCGCGGCGCCGCGCCGAGCGGGGAAAGCCCGCGCGCCGGCCCCGGAGCGAAAGCGGTGGCCGCGTATGGGCCGCTCTGCTGCGCCCCGCGAGCCGACACCCCTTGGCCACCCTGTGCGTGTCCGTTCTCGCCCTGCTCGCGCTCGTCATCCCGTTGGCCGGGTTGAAGATCACGGAGATGAGCCGGGACACCCACTCCCGCGACATCGCCGCCATGCGGGTGTACGACCGGCTCAACGAGGCGTTCCCAGACCAACGGGTCACCCACCAGGTCGTCGTGCGTGCCGACGCCGCGCGATCCGGCGAGGTCGGCGGGGCTCTGCGGGAGCTGGCCCGACGCGCCGACGCCGACCCGCTGTTCGCCGGCGCCTCGCGGGTGCGGACCTCCGCCGACCACCGGATCAGTACGCTCGAGCTGAAGGTGCCGCACCTGGGCAACTCCGACCAGGCGTACGACTCCCTCGACCACCTGCGTGAGGACTACCTCCCCGCGACCGTCGGCCGGGTCGACGGGGCGGAGTTCGGAGTGAGTGGCGACGTCGCCCGGTACGCCGACTATCCCGCGCACCAGAACGGCAAACTCCCGCTGGTCCTCGGCGCGTTGCTGCTGGTGACCTTCGCGATGACCGCGTACGCGTTCCGGTCGCTGGTGCTGGCCCTGATCGGGGTCCTGCTGAACGTGCTGTCCGCGGCGGCCGCGCTCGGTCTGCTCGTCCTGGTCTTCCAGGGGACCTGGGCCGAGGGGCTGCTGGACTTCCACTCCACCGGTTCGATCGGATCGCGCGTACCGCTGTTCCTCTTCGTGATCCTCTTCGGGCTCTCGATGGACTACCAGGTGTTCGTGGTGAGCCGGATCAGGGAGGCCGTACTCGCGGGCGCGGCCACGAGGCAGGCCGTGCTGGACGGCATCCGGAGGTCGGCGAGTGTGGTGACGAGTGCGGCGGTGGTGATGACGACCGTCTTCGTGAGCTTCGTCTTCCTCCACATCATCGAGATGAAGCAGATCGGCTTCGTCCTCGCGGCGGCCGTGCTGCTCGACGCCTTCATCGTCCGGATCATGGTCCTTCCGTCGGCGATGCTGCTGCTCGGTGAGGCGAGCTGGTGGCCGTCGCGGGCGGCGGGACGGGCGCCGGGACGGACGGCGGGACGGGCGCCGGGTCGGACGGCGGGGCGCATGGCGGCGGCTTCGGCCGACACGGCCGACGGACGACCGGCGGTCGACGTACGTTGATCGGTATGACCGCTCTCGCCACCCCCTTGGCCGACTCCTTCTGGGCCACGTCGCTGCGCCGGTGGAACGCCGTGTGCTGGGTGCTGTTCGGTGCGATGGCCGTCGGCCTGGTGACGACGGTCCCGGCCAGCGGGAGCAAGTACGAGGCGCTCGCGCTGCTCAGCTGCGTGGTGCTGTGCTACGCGGTGCTCGACCGCTTCCCGGGGAACCGTGTCATACGGCCGCGGGTCTATCTCTCGGCGCTCGTGCTCGCGCTCGGCGGACTGGCCTATCTGGGCAGCAGCTACGCGGCGCTGTTCATGGTGACGCTGCCGCACTACTGGATGTTCGGGCGCACACCGCGGGTCTCGATGGGATTCCTCGGGCTGGCCACCGGCGCCACGCTGGCCGGGAGTCTGATCCGGCAGGGCTGGACCGCCGAGTTCTTCGGCGAGACGATGGTGTCCACCCTGATCGTGGTCGCGGTGGGCGTACTGATCGGCCTGTGGGCGCACTCGGTCGTCGCGCAGAGCAGTGAACGGGCCCGGCTGATCGAGGAGTTGGAGCGTACGCAGGCGCAGCTGTCCGAGGCCCACCAGCGGCAGGGCGCGGCGGACGAACGGGAACGCATCGCACGGGACATCCACGACACGCTCGCGCAGGGCTTCGCGTCGATCATCGTGCTCGCGGAGGCGGCCCAGGCGGGCATTCACCACGATCCGGCGACCAGCGCCCAGCAACTGCGGTCGATCGAGTCCACCGCCCGGGAAAACCTCACCGAGGCCCGGGAGTTGGTCGGCTCGGCGCGGCAGCCGGGTCCGGGCCAGGTGCGGGCGGCTCGGTGGCGCAGACCCTGCGCCGTACGCTGGACCGCTTCGCGGAGGACACCGGACTGGCGGTGGACGCCGACCTGGCAGACCTCGAGTGCGACCAGCAGACCCGTATCGCGCTGCTGCGCTGCACCCAGGAGTCCCTGGCCAATGTGCGCAAACACGCGCGCGCGTCCATGGTCGGCGTGGTGCTGGCGCGGCGTCCGCACGGCGTGGAGCTGGAGATCACCGACGACGGAACCGGGTTCCTGGTCGGGGAGTCGACGGGCTTCGGACTCGACGGCATGCGCAAGCGACTGGCGGAGCTGGGCGGGAGGCTCACGGTGACGAGTTCGGTGGGCGACGGGACACGGATCCTGGCGATGATCCCCATGGCGGGCGAGGTGGAGGCATGAGGGACATGGGCGAGGTCGGTGTGCGGATCGTCGTGGTGGACGATCACACCGTGATGCGGGCCGGGGTCATCGCCCTGCTCGCCGCCGAGGACAGCATCGAGATCGTCGGCGAGGCGGGGGACGGACGCGCGGCGCTCGAACTCGTCGAGCGGTACGACCCCGACGTGGCCCTGGTCGATCTGCGGATGCCCGTGCTGGACGGGGTGGCGACGACGACCGAGATCGTCGCCCGGTATCCCCGTACCCGGGTGCTGATCCTGACCACGTACGACACCGACACGGAGATCGAGCGCGGGGTGGAGGCCGGTGCCATCGGCTATCTGCTCAAGGACACCACCCGCGATCAGCTCGTCGACGCCATCCACGCGGCGGCGCGAGGCGAGACGGTACTCGCCCCCCGGGTCGCGGAGAAGCTGGTCGCGCGGATGCGGCGGCCCGTTCAGGACCCGCTGACCGAGCGCGAGACCGACGTCCTCAACGCCGTGGCGGACGGTCTCACCAACGCCGAGATCGGACGCCGCCTCGTGATCGCCGAGGCCACGGTGAAGACGCATCTGCTCCGGCTGTTCGCCAAGCTCGATGTGAACGACCGGACGAGGGCGGTGGTGGTGGCCATGGAGCGGGGGATCCTGGAACGGCCTTAGCGGACGAGGCCGTCGGCACCCGCGGAACGCGGGCCGTCCCCAACCCCACGGCGCAGGGCTCACTGTCGTAGACCACCAGCGGCACCGAGAGGTTCGCCGTGACGTCCTCGAAGAGCCCATCTACAGAGGGTTCTCCCGCAACCAGGTCAGCACCTGATCGGCGTGCTCGTTCGGCGGGAAGATCGGATAGAAGGCGTGCTCGATCGTGCCATCGCGGATGATCAACGTCAGCCGCTTGTAGAGCGTCAGCCCGCTCACCTCGAACGTCGGCAGACCGAGCGTCCGCGCCAGGCTCCGCGTGGGGTCGGAGAGCATCTCGAACGGCAGGCGGAGCCGCTCGACGACCTCGCGCTGATAGTCGGTTTCCTGGCTGGACAGCCCGAACACCCGGACCGCACCGGCCGCGAGCAACTCCTGGTAGTGGTCACGGAAGCCGCACGCCTCGGGGGTACAGCCGCGCGCCCCGGGGATCGCGTCCCAGCCCTCGGGCAGGTCGGTGCCCGGACGGCCGGTGAGCGGGTAGATGTAGATCACCGTACGGCCCGGGCCGAGGGCGTCGAGACGGACCGTCGCACCGCCGGTGCTGTGCGCTTCCAGGGGCGGCGCGGACGTCCCGGGCAGATGGGCGGCCGCACCGTCGTCCTCGGGTACGGGCAGGTCGGGCGGCAGGCTCAGGTAGTCGGTCATCAGGCGTTCTCCTTCGTCGGTGGCCGGGACACGGCTGTTGCGGTGGGCGGCCTGCCGCAGATGTGTGATCAGCGCCGCCCGGCGCGCGGTGAGCCCCGCGATGCGCCGGGAGAGCTCGTCGATCGCCTCCCGGTACTCGGCCAGTGAGGCCGGGCAGTCATCGGCGTGCCGATGGCCGACGGTGAGACAGTCCAGGAACGGCCGGGTGCGCTCCACGGGCAGCCCGAGCTCGCTGAGCGCCCGGATCTCCCGCACGAGCCGCACATCGTGCTCGCCGTAGTCCCGGTAGCTGTTGGCCAGCCGCTCGGGCGTCAGCAGCCCCAGCGATTCGTAGTAGCGCACCGCTTTGGTCGTCACACCCGCCCGCCGGGCCAGCACACCGATTCGCACGTCTCTCACCTCGAAGAACGCTAAACCTTGCCCTTGAGGGTAAGGTCAAGTCGAGGTGCCGATACCGCTGGGCGGTGCTCCGTCGGCGGCGACCCCGCCGCTGCCCCTTCACCGCTCGTCGGGCGCCGGCTCGGTTACGCGCTTCCGGTAGTGGACGCGGTCGTACTGGCCGTCCCGGCGGCGCTCCGTCACCTCGTATCCGTACCTCGGGTAGATCTCCTGGTTCTCCCACATGAGGGCGTTGGTGTAGAGCCGGATCTCCGGGAGGCCGAGAGCGCGTGCGTGGGTTTCGGCGAAGGTGAGCAGGTGCCGGCCCACACCCTGGCGGTGGGCGTCGGGGTGTACGGCGATGTTCTCCAGGACGAGGTGGTCGGGCTCGGCCACCAGGACCAGCACGCCCACGACCGGGTCGCCGGTGACGAAGACGCGGCCCGCCGCGATGTCGGCCGCGTGGTCGGCGTCCATGGGGGCCGGGCGGAGCCCGATCCGGGCGACGTAGGGGCGGTATGCCGCGTCGATGACGGCCCTCACGGCGTCGGCGTCGGCGGCCGTCGCGGGGCGGAGGTGGTGGTCCATGGCTCCACAGTGTGCGGCATACGGACGTCAATGTGTGCTGGTCACGGGGGCCGCGGAGGTCAGGCGGGCCGGCCCCGGGGCCCCGGAGGTCAAGCGGGCTGGCCTCGGGGGCCGCGGCGCGTTTGGGCCAGCCATTCCGGGGCCGGCTCGGGGGCACCGTATGCGTCGTGCCAGTTCCACCATTCGTACGGCGGGGTCTGGGGGTAGCCCTCGGGCGAGTCCTCCCATGTCTCCTGCCGTCCGAGCGCGGTCATGTCGAGGTAGCTCCAGGTGCTGCCCAGCGCCTCGTCGCCGCGGGCGTTGATGAAGTAGGTGCGGAACACGCGGTCGCCGTCGCGGATGAACGCGTTCGTGCCGTGCCACTCGTCCACGTCGAAGTCGGCGTCGAAGTCGTCGGTGATCGTGTACCAGGGCATCGTCCAGCCCATCCGCGCCTTCACCTGCTCGATCTCCGGCTGCGGGGCACGCGAGGCGAAGACGAGGGTGGTGTCGCGGGCGTTGAGGTGGGCGAGGTCGCCGACGTGGTCGGCGACCATGGAGCAGCCGCGGCAGGCGTGCTCGGGCCAGCCGTACACGATGGGCTCGAAGAAGGCGCGATAGAGGATCAGCTGACGACGCCCCGCGAACAGGTCGAGCAGGCTCACCCTGCCCTCGGGGCCGTCGAACGCGTACGCCTTCTCCACCGCCAGCCACGGCATCCGCCGACGCTTGGCGGCCAGTGCGTCACGGGCGCGGGTCAGCTGCTTCTCCTCCTCGAGCAGCCGCTGACGCGCGGCCTCCCACTCCTGCGCCGAAACGATCGCGGGTGTCTCCATCGTGACGTTCACCTTCCCGTCCGGTTCCAGTCCGGTCCACGCTCCACCGCCCCCGCCATCCACGCTCCACCGCCCCCGCCATCCAGGGTCGGCCGTCGTGGGCGAGGGCGCACGCCGGTGCGCCGGAAGTCGAACGTTCGATCGATCAGGCAGTCTTGTTGCCCGTACTCGTTGCTCATAGCAAATCCCCAGGCCAGCGGCCTGGGGATGCCATGCTGTGCGCGCCTACTTGCCGGTGCCGACCGGGTCCACCTTGATGGCGTCGCCGGAGCCGTCGGTGACGGGGACGTTGATGCTCACGGGGAGGGAGTGGGAGTGGGTCTCGTTGGGCGGGGTGACGACGAGGGTGGTGAAGGTCTCGCCGCTGCCGCCCGAGTTGTTCGGCGGGTAGTAGAGCGTGAAGCGGGTCTCCTCGCCCGGCTTGACCTTGGTCTTCGGCGCCGCGATGTCGCTGCGCTCGGCGCTGATCGAGCCGTTCTTGCTCTTGAGGTCCACGCCGGGGAAGCCCTGGAGGGTGCAGGGGGCGGACCCGTTGTTCTTGAGGTCGACGATCAGCGTGCCCTCACCCATGCCGTGCGAGCTCCTGAACCCCAGCTGCGAGGTCTTGCAGGCGCCCGCACCGGCGCCGCCACCGCCGCCCGCACCGCCATTGCCCTGGTCGCCGCCGGCCGAACCGGACGAGCCCCCGTCCGACGAACCGGAGTCCGAGGAGTCGCTCGCGGCCGAGGAGGGGGAGCTTCCGCCGGCGTCCGTGTTGTCCTGGCACGCGGTCAGACCGAACGCGGCGACAGCGACGACGGCCGCGGCGGCGGCCTTGCGGGCATGGCGAAGAGTGGTGCTGCGGCGAGACATGGGTCCCCTGTTGTCGTGGGCTTCGACCCCGTCCCCCGGGGTCGTGACAACAAGACTGTCAGTCGACGCTGACGATCCACTGCCGCGTCACTAACGGCCTGGTAACAGGCTGGCAATGCTCTGACCAGGCACTTCGTCGCCCCGACCGCCTTGTGGAACGAACCCGCTCGATATGAGCGCGAGTTATGTCATGTACGGCATCGTCCTCTTCGTCCGGACCGGCCCCGCAGGCGTCGAGTTGATCCGGAAGGGTTCCGAAAACTTTCAATGAAGGGGTCTCAGAAATGATCTCACATCTCTCCCTCTCATCGATCATTCCTGGATTCGATCAATGAGAAGAGGCGTTGAACAGGAAATACTCCCTCTCAAGAGATCACCGACCACAACAGAGTTTCCGTAATCCTTGCGGAAACTGTTGACACCCCACAGTGCCAGTCCAACACTGTCCGCACCAACAGGCCCCCACCACAACCGAGGAGGAGGAAACATGCACCGGGACGACACCCCCGCCCGGCCGATCAGCCGCAGAAACTTAATCGGCCGAGCCGGCGCCCTGACGCTGGTCACGTCCGGGCTGACGCTGCCCAGCATCGGAACCGCGAGCGCCGACACGACCATCACCACGAACCAAACCGGCACCAACAACGGCTTCTACTATTCGTTCTGGACCGACGGCGGTGGGTCGGTCTCCATGACGCTGTCGTCAGGCGGCAGTTACCGGGCCTCATGGACCAACTGCGGGAATTTCGTGTGCGGTAAGGGCTGGAGCAACGGCGGACGCAGGAACGTGCAGTACTCGGGCAGCTTCAACCCGTCCGGCAATGGATATCTCTGTCTCTACGGGTGGACCTCAAACCCGCTCGTGGAGTACTACGTCGTCGACAACTGGGGTACATACCGGCCCACGGGGACGTACAAGGGCGCCGTCACCAGCGATGGCGGCACGTACGACATCTACCAGACGACGCGCTACAACGCCCCCTCGGTCGAGGGCATCCGGACGTTCAACCAGTACTGGAGCGTCCGGCAGTCGAAGAAAACGGGCGGAACCATCACCACGGGCAATCACTTCGACGCATGGGCCCGGTCCGGAATGGGTCTGGGCACCTTCAAGTACTACATGATCCTCGCGACTGAGGGATATCAGAGCAGCGGGAATTCGAATCTCACAGTGAGCGGATGACATTCCGGTCCGACCCGACGATCCCGTGCCACCATCACAGAGCCCCAGGCCAACCGCCTGGGGCTTCACTCGGGGTCGATGGTCGGTGTGCGGAGAGTCCGGCGGACCGTGTCGCGGAGCCAGCGGTGGGCGCCGTCGGCCGTGTGTCGGGGGTGCCAGGCCATGCCGATGGTCAGCGGTGGCAGCGCCAGGGGGATGTCGAGGAGGTGCAGTCCGAGGGCGTTGGCGTCGTGGGTGAGGGGCGAGGGGGTCGCGCCGGGGGGTGCGGCGGGGACGAGGCAGACGAGGTCGCTGCGGGCAGCGAGGGTCATCGCGGCCAGGTGGCTGGGGAGGACGACGCTGACCCGCCGGTGGAGGTTCAGCTCGGCGAGGGCGGTGTCGAGGGGGCCGGTGAACCGGCCGCGGCGACTGACCACGACGTGTTGGGCGGCAGCGAGCCCGGCTGGGGTCAGCGGCCCCTCGGTGAGTGGATGGCCGGGCCGGACGGCCGCGACCATTCGGAGGCTGACCAGTTCTTCGACCTGGGTCTCGGGGTCCACATGATCGATGGATCCGATCTCCAGGTCGATCCGGCCATCGCGCAGCGCGGGTCCGGCCTCCAGTTCTTCGGCCCGGATGCGGAACGAGACCCCCGGCGCCTCCCGCCGGGCCAGTCGCAGCAGCCCGGGGGCCAGTGCCGCGCCGACCAGGTCGGCGGCCTGGAGGGTGAAGGTGCTGCGGAGGCTGGCGGGGTCGACGCTCACGCCGGGGCTGAGCAGCGCTCCGAGGCTGCGTACCACTGTGGCGGCTTCCTCGCGCAGGGCCTGGGCGCGTGGGGTGGGGACCATGGTCTGTCCGGCCCGGACCAGGAGGGGGTCCTGGAGGACACGGCGCAGCCGGGCGAGGGTGCGGCTCATGGCGGCGGGCGAGGTGTGCAGACGGGCGGCGGCGCGGGTCACGCTCTGCTCGGCCAGCAGAGCGTCCAGCGCGATGGCGAGATTGGCGTCGATGACCGGATCCGGGCTGTTCACCAGCATCATTCCATTTCGAGCAATGATTCCGTGCCGAAGTTCCCATTGTGGCAGCACGGAGCTCCTCAGCAGGATGAGGGCCTACCCGAACCGGCACGACCTGCGAGGTTTTGTGGCTCTTCCTACTTCAGGTGGGGGCAACGGTCGCCAAGTGCTTGATCGATCTAATCCGGCTCTTCCTACTTCAGGTGGGGGCAACGGTCGCCAAGTGCTTGATCGATCTGGTGGAACACGCCGCCCTGGTCGATGCCTGGGGGAATGATCGCGGCTAGCGTGGAAAGCGAGGCTTCGAGGATCGCAGAGGCAGGGATTGGTTCCTGCCTCAGTCACGCCCGCGATGTCGCGAGGAGTCTGGTGTGCCGTGTGCCGTTGGTCGCCTCGTGGCGCCCTTTCGTGATCGTCGCTATGTGCCGCGGAGCATCTCCGCGAGTCGCGACAGCGTGTCCTCGTTGCGTTTGTAGTGGATCCACTTGCCGACCCGTGTGGCCTGTACCAGGCCTGCCCGCTCGAGGGTTGCCATGTACGAGGAGACTGTCGAT
>NZ_JBHYVB010000054.1:22275-57420 GCF_042750115.1 Streptomyces sp. NPDC059455 | reverse complement strand
GCAGCCGGGCGATCGCGGCGGGGCTGTCGGGCCGTGGCGGGATGGTGTCGCTGGCTGTGGGTGTGGAGGAGGCGGAGCGGCTGGTTGAGGGGTGGGCTGGTCGGGTTGAGGTGGCGGCGGTTAATGGGCCGTTGTCGGTGGTGGTGGCTGGTGAGCCGGAGGCGTTGCGGGAGTTGGTGGCGGAGTGTGAGGGCGCTGGGGTGCGGGCTCGGTGGGTCGATGTGGATTACGCCTCGCATACGGTGCAGGTGGAGGTGATCGAGGAGGAGCTGGCCCGGTCGTTGTCGCAGGTCCGGCCGGTGTCTTCACGTATCCCGTTCTTCTCCACGGTGGAGGGGGAGTGGGTGGACACGGCAGAGCTGGATGCCGGGTACTGGTACCGCAACCTGCGGAGCACCGTCCGCTTCGCCCCGTCCATCGACCGCTTGGTCGAGGAGGGCTTTGCGGCGTTTGTTGAGGTGAGCGCGCATCCGGTGCTGACGATGAGCATCGAGGCGGCGGCAGAGCAAACGGACGCCGGACCGGTCGTGGTGACCGGCACACTTCGCCGGGACGAGGGCGGTATGCGCCGTGTGCTCACCTCCCTGGCCGAGGCCTACGTACGTGGTGTCCCCGTGAGCTGGAACGCCCTGCTCGGCGACATCCCCGCCCACGCCGCGCTGGATCTGCCCACCTACGCCTTCCAGCGTCAGCACTACTGGCTGGGACGGCGAGGCGAATCGGTGGACGCGACCGCGCTGGGGCTTGCGGGGGCCGACCATCCCCTGCTGGGCGCCGTGACCGAACTGCCCGATTCGGGGGGCCTGCTGTTCACCTCCCGGCTGTCGTTGCGTACGCATCCCTGGCTGGCCGACCATGCGGCGGCGGGCACGGTGTTGCTGCCCGGGGCGGCGTTCGTGGAGCTGGCGGTGCGCGCTGGTGACGAGGTCGGCTGTGGCGTCGTCGAAGAGCTCGTCGTCGAAGCACCGCTCACCCTGCCCGAGCGCGACGGTGTGCGGCTGCGGGTGAGCGTGGGCGCGGCGGACGATTCCGGCCGACGTTCGGTGGCAGTGCACTCACGAGGCCAGGACGATGATACGGACACCCCCTGGATTCGCCACATCAGCGGCACCCTTGCCCAGGACACCCCCGATGACCTGGACGCGGACCTGACGCAGTGGCCCCCCACCGGGGCGGTGGCGGTCCCGGAGGAGCGGGTGCGCGGCGTTTACGAGGAGCTGAAGGCGAGCGGTTACGGATACGGCCCCGCCTTCCGTGGTCTGCGGGCCGCGTGGACGCGGGGCGACGAGATCTACGCCGAAGTCGCCCTGCCCGAGGAGCTGTCGGCCGAAGCCACCGCGTTCGGGCTGCACCCCGCACTGCTCGACGCGGCCCTGCACGCCACCGCGTTCCGCGACCGTACCGATGACCAGGCGGGGCCCGCGTTGCCGTTCGCCTATCGCGGAGTGTCCCTGCGCGCCTCCGGCGCTTCGGCGCTGCGTGTACGTATCGCACCCAATGGCAAGGAAGGCATCGGCCTGCGGTTGGCCGATCCGAGCGGGGCGGCGGTGGCGGTGGTCGAGTCGTTGGTGTCGCGGCCGATGCCGACGGCGCTGCTGGACGTCGCCGCACGGACCTCACGGACCTCGACCGACCAGATGTTCCTCGTGGGGTGGGAGCAGCTGCGGGTCGACGCCGCCGACGTACCGTTGGACACCGTCTCCGTACACACCGCCCAGGACGTACGGCAGTTGGCCACCCGAGCCGACGCGCCGGTCGGGGCGCCGCCGGTGTTGCTGTACGAGATCGGCTCCGACGATGCCGTGAGCGACGACACCAGCGCGGCCCGCGCGCATGAGCTGACGGGCCAAGCGCTGGACGTGCTGCAGACGTGGCTGACCGAGCCCTCGCTGGAGGACTCACGCCTGGTGGTGCTGACGCGGCGCGCCGTAGGAGTCCGGGACACCGATGCGGTCGATCCGGCGGTCGCCGCGGCCTGGGGGCTGGTCGGCGCCGCGCAGTCGGAGAACCCCGGGCGGATTCTGCTCCTCGACGCGGATGACACACCAGCCGCCACGGAGGCCCTGCCCACCCTTCTACCCGCCCTGCTCGCCGGAGACGAACCACAGCTCGCGCTACGCGCTGGCGTCTGCCACCAACGCCGTCTGACCCGGGCGACGGCCGACGAGGCACTGGTGGCGCCCGAGGGAGAACCCGCGTGGCAGCTGGGCACCCGCGGTCCGGGAACGCTCGAGGGCCTGGCGCTGCTGCCGTCGCCGAAGGCGCTGGCGCCACTGCCCCCGGGCCATGTCCGGATCGAGACACGTGCCGCGGGGCTCAACTTCCGCGATGTGCTGATGGCGCTGGGCATGTACCCCGGAGAGATCAGCATCGGCAACGAGGGCGCGGGTGTGGTCACGGAGGTCGGCCCAGGTGTCACCCGCTTCGCTCCGGGCGACCGGGTCATGGGGCTCTTCGAGGGCGCTGGCGGCCCCATCGCCGTCGCCGACTGCCTCACTCTCGTCCACATGCCCGAGGGGTGGTCCTTCGAGCAGGCGGCCGCGGTCCCCTGCGCATTCCTCACCGCCTACTTCGGGCTGCGGGACCTGGCAGGGCTGGAGCGCGGGGAGTCGGTTCTCATCCATGCGGCCACCGGTGGCGTCGGCATGGCCGCGGTGCAGCTGGCGCGGCATTGGGGCGCCGAGGTCTACGGAACGGCCAGTCCGGCCAAGTGGGACGCCGCGCGTACCGCCGGTGTCCCGGACGGACGGCTGGCCAACTCCCGGACGCTGGAGTTCGAGCAGCGGTTTCTCGAGATGACCGGCGGCCGTGGCGTCGATGTGGTGCTGGACGCCCTCGCCGGAGACTTCGTCGACGCCTCACTCCGGTTGCTGCCCAGGGGCGGCCGGTTCATCGAGATGGGCAAGAGCGATATCCGGGACGCCGAAGAGGTGGGCATTCAGCACCCCGGCGTGGCCTATCGGGCGTTTGACCTGGCCGAGGCCGGTGGCGAGCGCATCCAGCGGATGCTGACCGAGCTGGTCGATCTCTTCGAGAAGGGGGTGCTGACCCCGCCACCGGTGACGGTATGGGACATCCGGCGCGCACCGGCCGCCTTCCGCTTCATGAGCCGGGCGCAGCACATCGGCAAGAACGTGTTCACCCTGCCGCGCCGCCTGGATCCGGAAGGCACCGTGCTCATCACGGGTGGCACCGGATCGCTGGGCAAGGTGGCCGCCAGGCGCCTGGTGACCGAGCATGGCGTACGGAATCTGGTGCTGACCAGCCGCAGCGGACCCCAGGCCGCCGGCGCCGCCGAGCTGGAGCGGGAACTGACCTCGCTCGGCGTCCGGGTGCGGATCGCCGCGTGCGATGTGGCAGACCGCGATGCCGTGGCCGAGCTGCTGTCCGCACTGCCCGAAGACGCGCCACTGACCGGCGTGGTACACAGCGCGGGCGCGCTGGACGACGGTGTGATCACCACATTGACCAGGGAGCGGCTGGACACGGTCTTCGCCCCGAAGGTGGACGCCGCACTCCATCTGCACGAGCTGACCCGGCACCTGGATCTGGCCGCCTTCGTCCTGTTCTCCTCGGCCGCGGGGACGCTAGGCAGTTCGGGGCAGGGGAGCTATGTGGCGGCCAACGCCTTCCTGGACGCTTTGGCACATCGGCGCCGCGCCGAGGGGCTCCCGGGCATCGCCCTGGGCTGGGGGCTGTGGGCACAGGGTGCGGGGGTCGGGCTGACCGGTCACCTCACCGACGCCGACCAGCGGCGTATGGCGCGCGGGGGAGTGGCCGGGCTGTCCGAGGGCGAAGGCGGGGCACTGTTCGACACCGCACTGCGCATGCCCCAGCCGGTGGTGCTTCCGATGAAACTGGACCTGGGCGCACTGCGGGCCCAGGCCGCCGCCACTGGATCGGTGCCACCGTTGCTCCGTGGCCTCGTCCGGCAGAGTCGGCGCATTGCGCGGACGGCCGCCGATCTGGACGCCTTCACCCAGCGCCTGACCAGGGCCACGCCCGAGGAGCAGGAGCAGATCCTGCTCGGCTTGGTCTGCCGGGAGGCGGCTCGGGTACTGGGCCACGCCTCCGCCCATGCCATCGGGCCGGACCTGGCGTTCAACGAAATCGGCTTCGACTCCCTCACGGCGGTGGAACTGCGCAACCGGCTGGCCAACCACACCGGGATACGGCTCCCGGCCACGCTGGTCTTCGACTATCCGACGCCCACCGCCCTGATGCGCCACTTGCGGATGAAGCTCTGCCCGGATGCCCCACCTGAGCAGCGCCTCGCCGGGAGCGAGGAGGATCTGCGCCGCGCGTTGGCCAGGACACCGCTGAGCCGCTTCCAGGAGCTGGGCATCCTCGACACCCTCATGGCGCTGGTCCAGGAACCCGAAGCGGCGCAGCAGGTGGACGGGCAATCGGCAGCGGAGCAACCGGCTGCCGCGATCGCCGAAATGGATGTCGCCAGTCTGGTGCAACGAGCCATGAGCAAGGCCGGGAAGTAATGTCGGTTCGGAATGCGGAGGCCGGGATGACCACTCCCGAAGCGAAGGTCGTCGAAGCGCTGCGTGTCACGCTCATGGAGAACGAGCGGCTCGAGCGGGAGAACGCCGACATACGTCGCGGCCTGTCGGAGCCGATCGCGATCGTGGGGATGGCGTGCCGGTTGCCGGGTGGGGTGACCACGCCGGAGGAGCTGTGGGACCTGGTGGTGTCCGGCGGTGACGCGGTCGGTGAGTTTCCGGAGGACCGTGGCTGGGATCTGGAGAACCTCTTCGACCCGGATCCGGACCACCCGGGCACCAGCTATGTCCGCGAGGGTGGCTTTCTGCGCGACGCGGGGGAGTTCGACGCGGGCTTCTTCGGCATCTCGCCGCGTGAGGCGCTGGCGATGGATCCGCAACAGCGCGTCATGCTCGAGACCTCCTGGGAGGCGTTCGAACGCGCCGGGATCGACCCGACCGCGCTGCGGGGCAAGGACATCGGTGTCTTCTCCGGGGTGACGTACCACAGCTACGGGTCCGGAGCGCGGGTCCCCGAGGAGCTCGAGGCGGTCATGGGAACGGGGACCTCGGCGAGCGTCCTGTCGGGGCGGGTGTCTTACGCGCTCGGTTTCGAGGGCCCCTCGGTCGCGGTGGATACGGCGTGTTCCTCGTCGCTGGTGGCGTTGCATCTGGCTGTACAGGCGTTGCGGTTGGGCGAGTGCTCGATGGCGCTGGCCGGAGGTGTGACCGTCATGGCCAACCCCGGTATCTTCGTCGGCTTCTCGCGGCAGCGCGGTATGTCGAAGGACGGCCGTTGCAGGGCCTTCGCGGCCGCGGCGGACGGCACCGGCTTCTCCGAGGGCGCGGGAGTGCTGCTGGTGGAGCGGTTGTCGGATGCGGAGCGGCTCGGTCATCGGGTGTTGGCGGTGGTGCGGGGTAGTGCGGTGAATCAGGATGGTGCGTCGAATGGGTTGACGGCGCCGAATGGTCCGTCGCAGCAGCGGGTGATCCGGCGGGCGTTGGCGGGTGCGGGGCTGGTGGCGGGTGATGTGGACGCGGTGGAGGCGCATGGGACGGGCACGGCGCTGGGTGATCCGATCGAGGCGCAGGCGCTCCTGGAGACGTATGGCCAGGATCGGCCTGAGGGGCGTCCGTTGTGGTTGGGTTCGTTGAAGTCGAATATTGGTCATGCGCAGGCGGCTGCGGGTGTGGCTGGTGTGATCAAGATGGTGTTGGCGTTGCGGTATGGGGTGTTGCCGAGGACGTTGCATGTGGATGAGCCGTCGCGGCAGGTGGATTGGTCGGCGGGTGCGGTGGAGTTGCTGACGGAGCAGCGGGTGTGGCCGGAGGTGGGGCGTCCGCGGCGGGTTGGGGTGTCGGGGTTCGGGGTGAGTGGGACGAACGCTCATGTGATTTTGGAGCAGGCTCCGGAGACGGCTGTCGAGGTGGCGCCGGTGGTGGTCTCGGAGGCTCCGGGTGGTGTGGTGCCGTTGGTGGTGTCGGGGCGTGGTGGTGCGGGGTTGCGGGGGCAGGCGCGGAGGTTGTTGGAGTTTGTTGAGGGTCATCCGGGTGTGGGTGTGGTGGAGCTGGGGGCGGCGTTGGCTTGTGGTCGGGCTGGGTTGTCAGATCGTGCGGTGGTGGTGGCGGGGAACCGGGAGGAGGCGTTGGCGGGACTGGCGGCGGTGGCGGAGGGTGGTGGGGCTGGCAGGGCTGATGTTCGGGGTCGGGTGGCGTTTGTTTTTCCTGGTCAGGGGGCGCTGTGGGTGGGGATGGGTGCGGAGTTGTTGGAGTCGGTGGTGTTTGCGGAGGGGTTGGCTGAGTGTGCGGGGGTGTTGGATCGGTTGACGGGGTGGTCGTTGGTGGATGTGGTGCGGGGGGTTGGGGGTGGTGTGTCGTTGGAGCGGGTGGATGTGGTGCAGCCGGTGTCGTTTGCGGTGATGGTGGCGTTGGCGCGGGTGTGGATGGCGGCCGGTGTTTTGCCATCGGTGGTGGTGGGTCATTCGCAGGGGGAGATTGCGGCGGCGTGTGTGGCGGGTGGGTTGTCGTTGGAGGATGCGGCGCGGGTGGTGGTGTTGCGCAGCCGGGCGATCGCGGCGGGGCTGTCGGGCCGTGGCGGGATGGTGTCGCTGGCTGTGGGTGTGGAGGAGGCGGAGCGGCTGGTTGAGGGGTGGTTGGGTCGGGTTGAGGTGGCGGCGGTTAATGGGCCGTTGTCGGTGGTGGTGGCTGGTGAGCCGGAGGCGTTGCGGGAGTTGGTGGCGGAGTGTGAGGGCGCTGGGGTGCGGGCTCGGTGGGTCGATGTGGATTACGCCTCGCATACGGTGCAGGTGGAGGTGATCGAGGAGGAGCTGGCCCGGTCGTTGTCGCAGGTCCGGCCGGTGTCTTCACGTATCCCGTTCTTCTCCACGGTGGAGGGGGAGTGGCTGGATACGGCAGAGCTGGATGCCGGGTACTGGTACCGCAACCTGCGGAGCACCGTCCGCTTCGCCCCGTCCGTCGAGCGCCTGCTGGAGGAGGACTTCCGGGCCTTCGTTGAGGTGAGTGCCCATCCGGTGCTGGCGATGAGCATCGAGGCGGCGGCAGAGCAAACGGACGCCGGACCGGTTGTGGTGACCGGCACACTTCGCCGGGACGAGGGCGGTATGCGCCGGGTGCTGACCTCCCTGGCCGAGGCGTATGTACGCGGTGTCCCCGTCGACTGGTCCGCCCTGCTCGGCAATGTCCCGGCGCACACCGCGTGTGACCTCCCGACCTACGCCTTCCAACACCAGCACTACTGGCTCAAGAGCGCCGCCCCCGCCGACGCGGGATCCGTAGACGATCAGCTTCCGGGCATGGCTGAACTGCCCGAGGAGACCGGCGCGTTGACCGCTCGCCTTCGTGGGGAGTCAGCGCAGGAGCAGGAACGCATCCTGCTGGAGACCGTCCGGCAGGAGACCGCAGGCGTCTTGGGTCATCCCTCGTTGGATGCCATTGAACCGGACATGGTGTTCAACCAGATCGGGTTCGACTCGGCCACCGCCGTGCAGTTGCGCAACCGTCTGAACGCACTCACCGACCGGACCCTGCCGACCACCCTGCTCTTTGACTACCCCACGCCCCTGATTCTCGCCGACTTTCTGCGTGACGAGCTCATCGGGGACACGGCTGCCCTGGCCCCGGAGGAGGTAGCGGGGCCAACATCGGCGCCCGTAGCTGTGTCGACCGAACCGGTGGCGATCGTGGGCATGGCGTGTCGACTGCCGGGGGGAGTCTCCACGCCGGAAGAGCTATGGGAGCTGGTGCTTCAAGGACGGGACGGCATCAGCGACTTCCCGGTGAACCGTGGCTGGGATCTGGAGAGCCTGTTTCATCCGGATCCGGACCACCCCGGCACCAGCTACGCACACGAAGGCGGATTTCTGCACGACGCCGGGGAGTTCGACGCGGGTTTCTTCGGGATCTCGCCACGTGAGGCGCTGGCCGTGGACCCGCAACAGCGTCTGATGCTGGAGACCTCGTGGGAAGCGCTGGAACGAGCCGGGCTCGACCCGACCACCCTGCGGGGCAAGGACGTGGGTGTCTTCTCCGGTGTGACGTACCACAACTACGGGTCGGGCGTGGAGCCGGTGCCCGCCGAGCTCGAGGGCATGCTGGGCCTCGGCGCCTCGGCCAGTGTGCTGTCGGGGCGGGTGTCCTATGCGCTTGGCTTCGAGGGACCGTCGGTCGCGGTGGACACGGCATGTTCCTCGTCCCTGGTGGCGTTGCATCTGGCGGCTCAGGCGTTGCGAGCCGGCGAGTGCTCGATCGCCCTGGCCGGTGGTGTCACGGTGATGCCCACGCCCGGCATCTTCATCGCCTTCTCGCGGCAGCGCGGCATGTCGGTCGATGGCCGATGCAAGTCCTTCGCCGCTTCGGCTGACGGTACGGGGTGGGCCGAGGGCGTGGGTGTGCTGGCGCTGGAGCGGCTGTCGGATGCGGAGCGGCTCGGCCATCGGGTGTTGGCGGTGGTGCGGGGCAGCGCGGTGAACCAGGACGGTGCGTCGAACGGTCTGACGGCGCCGAATGGTCCGTCGCAGCAGCGTGTCATTCGGCAGGCACTGGCCAGTGCGGGTGTGTCGGCCGCCGAGGTGGATGTGGTCGAGGCGCATGGCACGGGAACCGCGCTGGGCGATCCCATCGAGGCGCAGGCGGTGCTGGCTACGTACGGTCAGGACCGCGATCGGCCGCTGCTGATGGGGTCGTTGAAGTCGAACATCGGCCATGCGCAGGCGGCTGCGGGGGTGGCCGGGGTCATCAAGATGGTGTTGGCGTTGCGGCATGGCATCGCGCCTCGGACATTGCACGTGGAGGAGCCGACATCGCAGGTGGATTGGTCGACGGGTGCGGTGGAGCTGCTGACCGAGGAGCGCGTGTGGCCGGAGGTGGTGGGGCGTCCGCGCAGGGCTGGTGTGTCCGCGTTCGGCGTCAGCGGCACCAATGCCCACGTCATCCTGGAACAGGCGGCACCGGCGGCGACCGATCCGACCGATCCGGTGATGTCCTGGCCGAAGGGTGTCCCTGTGCCGCTGGTGGTGTCCGGGCGGGGTGACGCGGCATTGCGGGCCCAGGCACAACGCTTGCGGTCCTTCCTTGCGGATGAGCCGCAGCTGGACGTGAGCGAACTCGGCTTTGCGTTGGGTTGTGGTCGGGCGGGGTTGTCGGATCGTGCGGTGGTGGTGGCGGGGGATCGGGAGGAGGCGTTGGCGGGGTTGGGTGTGGTGGTGCGGGGTGAGTCGGGTGTGGGGGTGGTGTCGGGTTCGGTGGTGCGTGGTCGGTTGGGGGTGTTGTTCGCTGGTCAGGGGTGTCAGCGGGTGGGGATGGGGCGTGGGTTGTATGAGGTGTTCCCTGTCTTTCGGGATGCCTTTGATGCGGTGTGTGGGGTGTTGGATCGGGAGTTGGGTGTGGGTGGTGTGTCGGGTTCGGTGCGGGAGGTGGTGTTCGGGGACGGGGAGTTGCTGGAGCGGACGGTGTTTGCTCAGGCCGGGCTGTTCGCGTTGGAGACGGCGTTGTTCCGGTTGGTGGAGTCGTGGGGTGTGGTGCCGGATGTGGTGGGTGGGCATTCGGTGGGTGAGGTGACGGCGGCGCATGTGGCGGGTGTGTTGTCGTTGGAGGATGCGGCGGTGTTGGTGGCGGCGCGGGGTCGGTTGATGGAGGCGTTGCCGGAAGGCGGCGCGATGGTGGCGGTGGCCGCGAGCGAGGACCGGGTGCGCCCGTTGCTGGTGTCAGGAGTGGATGTCGCGGCGGTGAATGGTCCTGTGGCGGTGGTGCTCTCCGGTGATGAGGAGCCGGTGTTGCGGGTGGCGGAGGAGTTGTCGGAGCAGGGGTGCCGGACGAGGCGTCTGGCGGTCTCGCACGCGTTCCACTCCGCTCGTATGGAACCGGTGCTGCAGGAATTCCGGGAAGCGATCGCCGACGTGTCGTTCGCTGCCCCGGTGATTCCTCTGGTGTCCAACGTGACCGGGCAACTGGCAGACACGGAGACGGTGCGTTCTCCCGAGTACTGGGTGGAGCATGTGCGTTCGGCGGTGCGGTTCGCGGACGGTGTGCGGGCCCTTGCCGACTATGGGGTCAGCACGTACCTGGAGTTGGCGCCGGACGCGGTGCTGTCCGCGATGGTCGGAGACTGTCTGCCGGAGGAGTCGGCCGAAGGGTCCGTTGTGGTGCCGTCGTTGCGGCGGGAGGGCGACGAGCCCCGGGCGCTGATGTCCGCCGTCGCACAACTGCATGTGGCAGGCGTACGACTCGAATTCGGTGCCCTGTTCGGCAACACGGTTCTGCCCGCCCATATCTCGGATCTGCCGACGTATGCGTTCCAGCGGGAGCACTACTGGTTGGTGGGGGACGGCCGTGGAGCCGGTGATGTGGCGTCTGCCGGGCTGGCGGGGGTGGAGCATCCGTTGTTGGGTGCGGTGACGGAGGTGCCGGGGTCGGGTGAGGTGTTGTTCGCCTCCCGGCTGTCGCTGCGTACGCATCCGTGGCTGGCTGATCATGTGGCCGCGGGTGCGGTGTTGTTGCCGGGGGCGGCGTTTGTGGAGTTGGTGGTGCGGGCCGGTGATGAGGTGGGGTGCGGTGGGGTGGAGGAGTTGGTGATGGAGGCTCCGCTGGTGTTGGCGGAGGGCGGGGCGGTGCAGATGCGGGTGAGCGTGGCGGAGGCCGATGAGCGCGGTCGGCGCGGCGTGCGGGTGTATTCGCGGGCGGAAGATGCCGGTCTGGGTGCTGCGTGGGTGCGGCACGCCACAGGGACGTTGTGCCCTGCGGATGAGATCTCCGCTCCGGGCACAGGGCTGTCGGTGTGGCCTCCGGCGGGTGCGGTGGCGGTGGATCCGGGGGACGTGGAGGGCCTGTACGACGGTCTGGAACAGGTCGGCTATCGGTATGGGCCGGTGTTCCAGGGGGTGCGGGCGGCCTGGCGGCTGGACGGTGCGGTGTACGCGGAAGTGACTCTGCCTGCGGAACATCGAGTTCAGGCGGCGGGGTTTGGGCTCCACCCGGCGCTCCTCGACGCGGCCATGCACACCGTCGCCTTCCACGACCGCGACGAAGCCGATGCGGAGCTCGTGCTGCCGTTCGCCTATCGCGAGGTGGCGCTGCGTGCCTCCGGGGCCTCAGCGCTGCGGGTACGCGTGACGCCGTCCGGCCCGAACACCATGTCCCTGGAACTGGCCGATGAGAGCGGCGCCCCCGTGGCTTCGGTGGGCTCGGTGGTGTCCCGTCCGGTCAGCGTCGAGCAGTTCGGCACGGCGGCGACGGCGGACCGGATGTTCCGCGTCGCATGGGAAGAGCTGCCGGTTCGGCCGGACGGTGCGACCCTGGAACCCGTATCGCTGGCCGACGCCGAGGACGTGCACCACCTGGCCACGACGCCGGACACTTCCCAACCGGACGTGCTGTTGCTGGACCTCGGCGGCGGTACAGCCGATGTTCGGGAGCTGACCGGGCGGGTGCTCCGGGTCGTACAGGCGTGGCTGGCCGAGCCCTCGTTGGCGTCCAGCCAACTGGTCGTGGTGACGCGGGGTGCCGTCGCTGTCAGGGAGGCCGATCCGGTCGATCCAGCAGCGGCTGCCGTATGGGGCCTGGTGGGATCCGCACAAGCGGAGAACCCAGGGCGGATTCTCCTCCTCGACATCGACGAAGCGACGATACCCACCGCGTTGCTACCTGCGCTGCTCGCCGGTGGCCAGCGCCAACTGGCCCTGCGCGACGCCGCCTGCTTCGCCCGGCACCTCACCCGCGTCGTGGATGTGCCCCAAGCCAGCCCGGGTGGTTTGGGTTCCGGCGGGACGGTGTTGGTGACGGGTGGTACGGGGGCGTTGGGCGCGGTGGTGGCGCGCCATCTGGTGGCCGTGCACGGGGTGCGGAGTCTGGTGTTGGCCAGTCGGAGCGGGCCCGAAGCCGTCGGCGCCGCCGAATTGGAGGCGGAGCTGGCCAAGGCAGGGGCGCGGATACGGATCGTCGCATGCGATGTGGCCGACCGGGGCGAGGTGGCCGGGCTGCTGGATGCTGTCCCAGACGATGTTCCGCTGTCGGCGGTGGTGCATACGGCCGGTGTTCTGGATGACGGTGTGCTGACCGCGTTGACCCCGGAGCGTATGGACGCGGTGTTCCGGCCGAAGGTGGACGGAGCGCTCCATCTGCATGAGCTGACCCGGGACCTGGACCTCTCCGCCTTCGTCCTGTTCTCCTCCGCCGCAGGCACCCTGGGCAACGCGGGACAGGGCAACTACGCCGCCGCCAACGCCTACCTGGATGCGCTGGCCCATCAGCGCCGGGCCCAGGGGCTGCCCGCCGTGTCCCTGGCCTGGGGCATGTGGCAGCAGGCCGCCGGAACGGGGATGACCGGCCGCCTCGGCGATGCCGACCAGCGCCGCATGACACGCGGCGGTGTCGCCCCCTTGTCCCCGGCCGAGGGCATGGAACTCTTCGACACCGCGCTGCGTACGGGCGAACCCACGGTCTTCCCCATCAAGCTGGACCTCGGCGCGCTCCGCGCCCAAGCCGCCGGCGGGGTGGTCCACCCGCTGCTGCACCGGCTGGCCCCGGCGGCTCGCCGAACCGCTGCCCCTCGGGCCATGGCCGATCAGGACCTGGTGACCGGTCGGCTGGCCGGGGCGACCCCCGAGGAGCGGGAGCGGATTCTGCTGGACATGGTGCGGCAGGAGGCCGCCCGGGTTCTGGGACACTCGGCGGCCGCCACCCTCGACCCCGACGTTCTGTTCACCGAGATCGGTCTGGACTCACTGATGGCGGTGGAACTACGCGATCGCCTGGCCAAGCGCACCACGCTGCGGCTGCCTCCCAGCTTTGTCTTCGACCACCCGACCCTCCGGATGCTGGCCTGGCAACTGCGGGACGAGCTGGAGAAGGCGGACGCGGATGCTCCGCCCGGATCCGCCCTGGCCCCCGAGGCCGAGGCCCTGGCCCCCGAGGCCGCCCCGGCCCCCGAGGCAGCCCCGGCCTCCAAGGCCGAGGCCCCGGCCCCCGGAGCCGCCCGGGAGTGACTCCGCCCAGCACACCCGGTTCAGCCGGACCGGCACCGACCGAAGCGGCAAGAAAGGGATCGCACATGTTCAGCACGGACACGTACCTGGCGCATCTGGGGTTCTCCCAGCCACCCGCCCCCACCCTGCCGAACCTGCGGCAATTGCACCGCAGCCATCTGATGACGGTCCCCTACGACACCAACCACACCCACCGCCTCAGCGCGGAGAACATGGCCGACATCGATATCGACAAGGCATTCGCGGCCATCGTGCCGACCGGCGACGGTGGCATGTGTCTGGAGCTGAACACCCTGTTCGCCCGGTTGCTCCGCGACCTGGGCTATGACCTGGACGTCATCAGCGGAGGCACATATCTGCCCGGTGACACCTTCGCCCCCGACCCCGAGCACATGCTGATGCTCGTCCGTATCGAGGGGCAGGAGTGGCTGGCCGACGTAGGACACGCCGGTCTGTGCTTCACCGAGCCGCTGCGCCTGTCCGAGGAGGTGCAGTGGCAGTACGGCTGTGCGTTCCGGCTGATCCGGCGGGACGGCTATCTCGTGCTGCAGGCCAAGACCCTGGACCACGACTGGCGCACCACATACCGCTTCACCACCGAGCCCAGGACCTATGACGCCTGGGCCGGTGTGGGTGAGGGCAATGGCCCGGCCATCCTGGCGGCGATGCGCCGGCGCAGGCGCGCCATCGACAAAGGGCAGGTCTTCCTCACCAACAACATGTTCACGATCGTGGCGGACGGCCATGAGAAGGTCACCCTCCTCGTCGATCCGGAACAGCGCGCCCAGGTGCTCGACACGTACTGGGACGGTCGCGACTGACCGAACCGGTGCCGCCATCCCCGTCCCGGCACGTCCCAGCCAGCGGTCCCGATCCAGCCCGCCGCCGACGACCAGCAGATGAGAGTGATGATGCGCCATGAAATTCGGCTTGCTGTACGGGGCCCAGCTGCCCCGCCCCTGGACCCAGGACTCCGAACACCGTCTGTTCCGCGACATGTTGGAAGAGATCGAGCTGGCCGACCGGCTCGGCTTCGACCATGTGTGGTGCCCTGAGCACCATTTCCTGGAGGAGTACTCGCACATGTCCGCGCCGGAGGTGTTCCTCGGGGCGGTCAGCCAGCGCACCAGCCGCATCCGCATCGGCCACGCGGTCGCTCTGATGCCCCCGGGGTTCAATCCGACGGCACGGGTGGCCGAGCGGATCGCCACGCTGGATCTGCTCTCCGACGGGCGTGTGGACTTCGGCACGGGCGAGTCCACCACCCCCACCGAGCTGGGCGGATTCGGTGTGGAGCGCTCCGTCAAACGGGACCAGTGGGCGGAGGCGGTGGACGCCGTCGCCCGTATGTTCGTCGAGGAGCCCTTCGCCGGGTGCGAGGGCAAGTATGTGTCCGCTCCGCTCCGCAATGTGCTGCCCAAGCCGCGGCAGAAACCACATCCGCCGATGTGGATGGCCTGCGGAAACCGGGATGCGATCCGCATCGCGGCCACCAAAGGCCTCGGAGCGCTGAACTTCTCCTTCTTCGGACCCGCGGAAACGAAGAAGTGGGTCGACGCCTACTATTCGGGCATCGAGTCCGCGGACTGCGTGCCCGCCGGGTTCGCGGTCAATGCCCAAATCGCCGCGACCATTCCGATGTTCTGCCACGAGGACGAGACCACGGCGGTGGAACGGGCCGTCGACGGCGTCCAGTTCTTCAACTTCGGCCTCGGCTTCTACGCGGGCTTCGGCACCGCCGCACCGGGCCGCACCCGGCTGTGGGAGGAGTTCCAGCGCGACCGCGACAAGCACGGTATGGGCCGCTCCGCCTTCGGCAAGCCCGGTATGCCACTGGGCAATCCGGCCCGGGGCGCGGTGGGCACTCCGCGCCAGCTTCGCGACTTCCTCCGACTGCACGAGGAGGCCGGACTGGACCAGGCGATCTTCCTCGTCCAGGGCGGCGGCACCCGGCACGAGCACATCTGCGCATCGCTGGAGCTCTTCGCCAACGAGGTGATGCCGGAGTTCAAGGAGCGCGACGAGACCGCCGAACGGTTGAAGGCGGCCCGGCTCCGGCCCGCCATCGACGCCGCCATGGCCCGGCGCGAGCCGCCACGGACGGCCGACCCCGACTACATCATCCCCGCCCGAAGCCAGAGCTGACACCACAGCTGACACCGGAGCCGACACAGCATTCGCATTGGCATCACCGAAGCAGAAGGAGAACGTGGTACCGCCATGGCTGACACCCCCGAAGAAGAGCTTCGCATCCTCGACCCGCAGACCGTCGCCGAGGAGCTGCGCAAACACGGCCCGCCGCGACAGATCACGATGAACGGCACCACGGCGTGGCTGGTCTCCCGCTACGAAGACGTCCGGGACTGTCTAGGACACCCCGGCATGAGCCCGGCCGCCGCCTACGCCGCCTCCCAGGGCCAAACCACTCCGGTGAGCGGGCTGTTCGAGGACACGCTGCCCGGCACCAATCCGCCCCAGCACACCCGGCTGCGCAGGCTGCTCGCCAAGGCGTTCACGACCCGCAGGGTGGAGAGCCTGCGGCCGCGGGTGCAGGAGATCACCGATACACTGCTGGACCGGATCGCCGTCGACGGCCGGGCCGATCTCGTCACCGCGCTGGCCATCCCGCTGCCCATGCAGGTGATCTGTGAACTCCTCGGTGTGCCCATCGCCGACCGTACCGAATTCCACCAGTGGGCCGACCTGATGCTCACGCCCCCGCTGGACCCGGACACCGCCGCGCGTTCCCAGGACGCCTCCGCCAAGCTGTGGGCGTACATGGAGGACCTGGCCGAGGCCCGGCGGAAGGCCCCGGAGGACGACCTGATCAGCGATCTGATGTCCGCACACGAGGACGACCGGCTCAGCCACCGCGAGGTGGTCGCCACCGCCCGGATGATGCTGATCGCCGGATACGAGCTGACCGGCAGCTTCATCAGCAACGCGGTCCTCTCGCTGCTGTCCCAGCCGGACCAGATGGAGCTGCTGCGCAAGGACCCCGAGCTGGCCGGGCGCGGCCTGGAGGAGCTGCTCCGGCACGCCGGGCCGGGCATCCTCGTCGTGCGTTTCGCCAACGAGGACGTGGAGATCGGCTCCGTACCCATCCGCGCCGGCGGCCAGGTGCTCCTGGACATGGACGCCGCACACTCCGACCCGGCACACTTCACCGACGGCGAGCGGCTGGACCTGACGAGGGATTCCGCCGCGCATCTCCAGTTCGGCCACGGCATCCACTACTGCATCGGCGCGCCGCTGGCCAGGGTGGAGGGGCAGATCGCCCTGGAGAGCCTGGTCCGGCGCTTCCCCGGCCTTCGGCTGGGCGTTCCCGCTTCCGAGATCGGCCACAGCAAGAACCCGTTCATCCGCTCGCTGACCACGCTCCCGGTCGAGTTCGAGGCTCAGCGGCCCGCGGGCGCTGGGTGATCGCGGGACGGTGTCGGATCGGCCAGGCCGGTGACCCGCATGGTGATGTTCAGCCGTCCGGACTTCAGTCCGGTGGCCGGGTCGCCGGTTCCCGGCAGGATCTTGGGGACGGCGTGGTACGCGTAGCGGGAGGGGCCGCCGAAGACGAACAGATCGCCGGAGGCGAGTTCGAGGTCGGTGTAGGGCTTGGTCCTGGTCTCGGTGTTGCCGAAGCGGAAAACGCAGCTGTCGCCGATGGTGAGCGAGACCACCGGGGCGGATGACCGCTCGTCCTTGTCCTGGTGCATGCCGAGTTTCGCCTGGGCGTCGTAGAAGTTGATGAGCGCGGTGTCGGGGGTGTAACCCTGACCGGCCGTCTCGTCGTCGTATGCGTCGGCCAGGGCGCGACGGCCCAACTCGACCATCCAGTAAGGGAATTCGGCGACCCGCGCGCCGTTCACATCGTCGGCGGTTCGGGTGTACGCATAGGGCTGCCAGTGCCAGCCGATGCACACCGTGCGCACCGACATGACGCCCCCGCGCGGCAGCTTGGTGTGCCGGATCGGGACCGGGCCGGTGGCCCAGCCCCGGCAGGCGATGACCAGCTCCCGCTGCCGCTCGAGGCTGAGCCAGCCCGGCACATGGACGGCGCCGGGGGCTACTTCGAGACGTGGGCGAGGGATCAGGGCGTTCATACGGGGATTCTCCGCGGACGAGGACTGGCCGGAGACATCAGGTGGCGTCGTGGAAGACCAGCCCCAGCGCGTGGCGCCGCCCGGACCGCACCGTGCTGACCCCGTGCCGCATGACCCCGGCCGACCAGCCGCGCTTGGTGGCCACGGGACGGTCACGGGTCGTGAAGATCAGGCCGTGGCCCTGCTGGAGGACGGTCGTGATGCCCCGGGACTGGGCCCGGGGCCGCTGCTCGACCAGCAGGAACTCCCCGCCCGTGTAGTCCGTGCCGTACGCGTCCAGCCCGATCACCACCTGGAGCGGGAAGAGCATGTCGCCGAACACATCCCGGTGCAGGGCGTTCCAGTCGCCGGGGCCGTAGCGCAGCAGGATCTGCGCCGAGCGGTCCTGTCCGGCCTCATGGCACATGGCCAGCCACTTCTCGAGGCTGTCCGGCCAGGGCGCCGGACGGCCGAGCCGCTCCGCCCAGTCACGGGCGATGGCCAGCAGCCGCGGATAGAGCGCGGCGCGCAGCTCGGCGACCGGTTCGGGCAGGTCATGGGTGAAGTAGCGGTACTGACCGGAGCCGAAGCGGTGGCGGGCCATGTCGATGGTGTTCCGGAACTGCTCGTCGCGCTGATAGAGCCCGGCGATGCGGGCGCACTGCGCGGGGGTCAGCAGCCGTGGCGTGAGCGCGCACCCGTAGGTGTCCAGCTCCTCGGCCAGCTGTGTCCAGTCGGCCGCGGCCACGCGCTGGTGGAGGCGTGCGGTGTCGGTCGTGGTGCTCATCGGTGTGCTCCGGGTTCTCCGGGGTCCGGGAAGGGTGGCGGTACGGGCCCCGGCGGTGGGTGCGAGGTCCCCCCACGGGCCCCGGCGGTGGGTGCGAGATCCCCCACGGGCCCCGACCGGGGCGGGCCCGCACAGGTCCCGACCGGGGGTGCTAGGCCCGCGCTCAGGCCGTCTGCAGGGCGCCTTCGTGGACGAGTAGCCGCTCCTTGCGCTCCAGCCCGCCCGCATAGCCGGTCAGTGCGCCAGTGGCGCCGATGACACGGTGGCAGGGCCGGACGACCAGCAGCGGATTGCGGCCGATCGCGGTGCCGACGGAGCGGACCGCCGTACGCGGGGCGCCGATCTGCCGGGCGATATCGCCGTAGCTGACGGTGGTGCCGTACGGAATGGACTCCAGCGCCTGCCAGACCCTGCGCTGGAAGTCCGTACCGCCCTCGACGCACTCGATGTCGAAGCGGGTGAGCTTGCCGTCGAAGTAGGAGCGCAGCTGCGAGACGATCTCGGTGAACGCCTCGGCGTCCTCGCTCCAGCCGTCCTGGACGACGGCCCCGCCCTTCTGTCCGGGCACGGACAGGGAAACGAGCGCGGTACCCCCCGTCGCGGTGGCGGACATCTCGCCCACCAGCAGCAGCTCGCCGAGCGGGCTGTCGATCGTCGTGTGGACCGTCATGGCTGTGGTCCCTCTCTTCTTCTCGCCGTTCTGTCTTGCGCTGCTCCCAGCATGCGTCCTTCGGACCCGGATAGCTGGCGGGATTCGGACATGGCGTTTCGGGCGCTCCTGGGAAGCGCTCGGGATGTCCGGTCTCGAGGTCCAGGGTCACCAGGTCATCGGACGTGGCCCGGTGGGCCCCCGCGCCCCGGCGCCCCCGCGTCAGCGGATGCCGATTCGCCCGTTCGAGAAGTGGCCGAGCGCCTGGTCGATGTCGCTGAGGGGCTCGCGGAGGGCGTAGATGGCGAAACCCAGCCGCGTTCGGCCCTTCCAGGTGCGGCGCATGCGCATGCGGGCCTCCGGCTGGTCCAGTCCGCTGACCCCGGGGGTGGTGGCGGACACGCCGGGGGTGAGGTCGATCCGGACCGCGCTGAGGCCCTGGCCCTTGACCCGCATCTGGGCGATCGCGGACCAGGGGAGGACGACGGGGTCGGGGGCGGCGTCGATGGTGCAGCGCAGGCCCTCGGGGGAGAGGCGCATCGCCACGGGGGATACGTCCTTCACCGCCCAGGTCCGCTTCAGGCGCCGTAGGGCGGTGAACCGGCGCCTTGCGTCGTAGAGGAGGAACACCGCCGGCCAAGCGAACACCAGCACCCAGAGCTGGGAGGCGCTGAGGCCGAGGGTGACGAGGAGGAGGGTCATGGCCGCGATGATGACGGCGGCACCGGCCACCCCGGCCCACGCGGCCACCGGCAGGGTGCGCAGCAGGGAGGCCCGCACGCGGGACACCGCCTCGGGGTCGGACGTCACGATGTACTCTCGGCGGCCCTGTCCCTCGTACATGATCACAGTCTCGACCACCGGGGTGAGGAAAGCCAAGTCCCTTCCTGCTGGTTGTCTGCCGGGCTTGCCAACGCATGGACGGCCTCGGGGAACATCGGTACAGCGGTTGGCGCTGAGAACGATCATGGTCGGCTAGCACACCGGCTGGAGGCTCCGCTGGGGTTCGCGGAAAGATCGCCGGGCGGGTACCGGCGCTGGCTACGGTCCGCTCGTGCCGGTGGAGTTTCTGACCAATGAGCAGGCTGAGGCGTACGGGAAGTTCGCCGAGGAGCCGACCCGCCCTGAGCTGGAGCGGTTCTTCTTCTTGGACGACGTCGACCGCGATCTGATTGCGTTGCGGCGCTCCACGCATCACCAACTGGGCTTCGCGCTTCAGATGTGCACCGTGCGCTACATCGGCCGGTTCCTCCCGGACGATCCACTCGACGCCCCGTGGTCGGTGGTCGAGCACTTGGCCGCGCAGCTCGGCATCGAGGACCCGTCGGTGGTGAAGCGGTACACCGAGCGGCCGAAGACGGCGTACGAGCACGCGTGGGAGATCCGGGACGCCTACGAGTACCACGAGTACGAGGACTCGGAGTGGTCTCGGCGATTCCGTACGTTTCTGCACGGGCGGGCGTGGACGCACGCCGAGGGGCCGGTGGCGCTGTTCAACCAGGCGGTGGGCTGGCTGCGCCGTCACCGGGTGCTGCTGCCTGGGGTATCGGTGCTGGCCCGGCAGGTGTCGGAGGCGCGGAAGGTCGCTGAGAAGCGGCTGCACGCCACGGTCGCTGGGGCCGCGCGGCGGGCGGACCCGTCGCTGCCCGGCGACCTGGTGGAGACGCTGACGACGCCGGAGGGCTCGCGGTTCTCGGATCTGGAGCGGCTGCGTCGGCCGCCGACGCGGACGACCGGGACGGCGTTCGCCCGCGCGCTGGAGCGGGTGGACGAGATCAGCGCGTTCCAGCTCGGGCGGTTGAAGCTGTCGCAGATCCCGCCGAACCGGATGGCGGCGCTCGCTCGGTACGCGTTGGGGTCGAAGGCGGCGTTGCTGGAGCGGGCGGCGGAGCCGAAGCGCACGGCGATGCTCACCGCGGTGATGCGGCACCTGGAGGCGAAGGCGATCGACGAGGCCCTGGACCTGTTCCAGGTCCTCATGGCCTCCCGGCTGCTGAACACGGCGAAGCGGAAGACGGAGAAGGAACGGCTGTCCACGATGCCGCAGCGGAGAAGGCGTCCAGGTTGGTCGCCCGCGCGTGGGAGATGCTGGTCGAGGAGCTGGAGACGGTCGAGGAACACGGCACCGACGTGGACGTGGCCGCGCTGTGGGCGGCGCTGGAGGAAGTCGCCCCGAGCGCCGCCGTGACGACCGCCGCGGCCACGGTGGTCTCCCTCGTGCCCGAGGGTGAGGACGCGGCCGGGATCGCGATGCGGGCCGCGCTCGTGACTCGGTACAACACGGTGAAGCCGTTCCTCGCCCTGCTGGGCGAGTCGAAAGCGCTGTCCGCGGCCAGTGGCGGCAAGCGGGTCCTCGCCGGGGTCCGGGCGCTTCCGGCGCTGGCCCGGCGGAAAGTGAGCGTGAAGCCGCTGCTGCCGCGCGAGGTCGACGACAAGCTGGTGCCGCCGACCTGGCGCAAGGCGGTCTACGCCAACCCCGATCTGCCGCAGGGCGCGGTGGACCGGGACGCGTACGTGGTGTGCGTGCTGGAGCAGTTACACCGGGCCCTGAACAACCGCGATGTGTTCGCCACCCCTTCGCACCGCTGGTCCAACCCGCGGGCCCGCCTGCTGGAGGGCGCAGAGTGGGAGGCCGTGTGCGAGGACGTCCTGGCGGCCCTGAGCCTGGACATGCCCGTCGAGGAGCACCTGGCGGAACTGGTGCGCGGCCTGGACGCGGGATGGAAGCAGCTCCTCGAACGCCTCGAAGAGGCCGGACCGGCAGCGAAGGTCACCATCGAGGTGCAGGACAACGGGCGGGCGAAGCTGAACGTCGACAAGCTCGGCGCACTGGGTGAACCGAAGTCCCTGGCCTCGCTGCGCAAACGGGTCGAGAAGATGCTCCCGAAGATCGACCTGCCGGACCTGCTGTTCGAGGTGCACTTCTGGACCGGCTTCCTCGACGTCTTCGTCCACCTCGGCGACGGCACCACCCGCATGAAGGACCTGGCCACATCCCTCGTCGCCCTGCTCGTGTCGGAGGCGTGCAACATCGGCCTGACCCCGGTGGTGAACCCGGCGCACGAGGCGCTCACCCGGGCCCGACTCGTCCACGTCGACCAGTACTACCTGCGCGCCGACACCATCACCGCGGCAAACGCGAAGCTGATCGAGGCCCAAGCCCAGGTGCCCATCGTGCAGTTCTGGGGCAACGGACTGCTCGCCTCGGTCGACGGACTGCGGTTCGTCGTCCCTGTGCGCACGATCAGCTCGGCGCCGTCACCGAAGTACTTCGGCTTCAAGCGCGGTATCACCTGGCTCAATGCCGTCAACGACCAGGTCGCGGGCATCGGGCAGATGGTCGTGCCCGGCACCCCGCGCGACTCCCTGCATATCCTGGACGCGCTGCTGAACCTCGACGGTGGGGTCAAGCCGGAGATGGTGGCGACCGACAACGCCTCGTACTCCGACATGGTGTTCGGCCTGTTCAAGATCCTCGGCTACAACTTCAGCCCGCGGTTCCGCGACCTGGACGACCAGCGGTTCTGGCGCGCGACCATGCCCGGGGTGGAGACCGGAATGTACGGAGTGCTGGAGGACCTGGCCCGTAACCGGGGCAACCTGAACAAGGTGATCACGCACTGGCCGGACATGCTGAAGGTCGCCGGTTCCCTGGTCACCAACCAGGTCCGCGCCTATGACCTGCTGCGCATGTTCGGACGTGAGGGGCGCCCGACTCCGCTGGGGGCGGCGTTCGCGGAGTACGGGCGGATCGCCAAGACGGAGCACCTGCTGCGGGTGGTCGACCCGGTCGACGACACCTACCGCCGGCAGATGAACCGCCAGCTCACCGTGCAGGAATCCCGCCACCAGCTCGCGCGGGACGTGTGCCACGGCAAGCGCGGCACCATCCACCAGGCGTATCGCGACGGCATGGAGGACCAGCTCGGCGCGCTCGGCCTGGTCCTCAACGCCCTCGTGCTCTGGACAACGAAGTACATCGACGCCGCCGTCGAACAGCTCCAGGCCGAAGGCCACGAGATCCGCGAGGAGGACATCGCCCGGCTCTCCCCGCTCAAGCACCGCAACCTGAACCTGCTCGGCCGCTACAGCTTCACCGCCAGCACCCCGGCCGCCGGCGCCCTGCGCCCGCTGCGCGACCCGGACGCCCCCGAGCTGGACGAGGACGAGGACGGGCAGAGGTGAGTTCCAGAGTGGATCAGAACGCTCGTCGCTTCATGGCCTGCGGTGTTGGGCTCGCAGTCCGTCGAGGATGAACTCCACCATCCTGCGCCGGGCTTCGGGGGCCGCGTGTGCGACGCCGATGACGGAGAGCAGCAGCGGGTGCAGGTCGTCGGGGCCGAAGTCCGCTCGCAGGGTGCCGTCCCGGTGCGCCTTCTCCATCAGGACGAACCCGCGTTCCAGCCCCTGCCCGCAGACCTCGTGCAGGGGCGGGGTGAGTTCGGAGCGCGCGGTGAGCGCGTCGCGCAGGACCGCGTCGCTGCCGCCCAGAGCGCCCAGACCCTCGACGTACGCGGCGAAACGCTCCCAGGCGGTGGTCTTGCCCTCCGCGGCGTCGATCACCGCGGCGACCTTGCCGGCCGCCACCTGAGGCGCGACGGCCTCGATGAGCCCGGCACGGCCGCCGAAGCGGTGGTAAATGGTGCCCGGACTGACCCCGGCGCGGCGGGCGATTTCCCCGAGCGGGCAGTCCAGTCCTCGTTCGGCGAACATCTCGACGGCCACGGCGGTGATCTTCTCGATGCTGCGCCGGGCGTCTCTGCGCAAGGGCGTCGTCACGTCCCCTCCTCCCTGCCTTCCTCGGGTCCCGTGTCCCGCGTCACCTATGCGTACGTAATTTGACGCTGCCATCAAGATAACTTACGGTCTCGACCGAAACAACTTGACGCAGCCATCAAATTAGCCAGACGAGGCGGTACGGACCATGTCCAAGACGATCGCGATTTTCGGAGCCGGTTCGGGGCTGGGCGCGGCGACCGCGCGACGGTTCGGCCGCGAGGGGTACGCGGTGGCGCTCGTCGCCCGCCGCCCGGAACCTCTCGCCGAGCTGGCGGCGCGGCTCGGCACCGAGGGGATCGACGCCGAATCCTTCACCGCCGACCTCTCCGACCCATCGGTCGTACCCGGTCTCCTCGAACGGATCACCACCCGCTTCGACCGCATCGATGTCGTCGCGTACGCCCCGGTCGGCTCGGTCACCAAGTTCACGCGGCCGGCGTCGCAGATGAATGCCGAGTTCCTGCGCGAGCACATCGACCTGCTCCTCAACACCCCGGTCGAGCTCGCGCGCGCCGTCGTTCCGCCGATGGTCGAGCGGGGGGACGGCGGCTTTCTGGTCGCCCTGGGCGCCTCCGCCCAGGACGCTTCGGCCGCGCCCGGCATGAGCGGCGCCCCGAGCGTCGCCGCCGCCACCCGGCACTGGGTGCACGCCCTGAACCAGGACCTCGCCGCCACGGGCGTCTACGCCGGTCTGCTCCTGGTGGGGGCGGTCGTCGACGGCAGCCAGGGACAGCGCGAGGCGGAGGCGCTCGGTATCGACCTGACAGCGCTCCCCACCGTCGCACCCGCCGACCTCGCCGACGTGTACTTCGACCTGTTCACCAAGCGGGACCACGTGGAGCAGATCGCCCCGCAGAACGCGTCCTGACCGGCCGCACCCCCTGCGCCCCGGCCCAGAGCGAGGTGCACCCCACGCGGGCGCAAGCGCTCGGCACATTCGCACATGCAGACTCCAGGAGCACCCATGGACTCGAAGACCATCGTCATCACCGGCGCGAGCGACGGCGTCGGCGCGGAGGCAGCCCGCCAGCTCCACCACCATGGCCACCGGGTCGTCGTGGTGGGACGATCCCCGCACAAGACCAACGCCATCGGCGATGAACTCGGCGTCGACCGTCACGTCGCCGACTTCTCCCGCCTCGCGGACGTCCGCCGGGTCGCCTCCGACCTGCAGAACGCCCACCCCACCATCGACGTTCTGGCCAACAACGCCGGCGGCATCTTCGGCGACCCCACCAAGACCGAGGACGGGTTCGACGTGACCTTCCAGGTCAACCACCTCGCGCCGTTTCTCCTCACGCACCTGCTCCTGGACACCCTCACCGCCAGCACGGCATCGGTGATCCAGACCTCCAGCGCCGGGGCCCGCCTGTTCGGAAAAGTCGTCCTCGACGACCTCGAACACGACCGGGACTTCACCCCGCAGCGCGCCTACGGCACCGCCAAGCTGGACAACATCCTCTTCACCCAGGAACTGCACCGCCGTTTCCACGGTCAAGGCATCTCCGCGGCTGCCTTTCACCCCGGCACAGTGGCCTCCGGCTTCGCCTCCAACTCCGGCAACTTCGTGCAGCGCATGTACGGCAGCCGCATCGCCCGGCGGCTGATGACGACACCGCAGAAGGCCGCCGGGCAACTCGTCTGGCTCGCCGAGGGCCGCCCCGGCACAGACTGGCTCTCCGGTGCCTACTACGAGAAGCGCAAACCCGCCAAGCGCACCCATCCCCAGACGCGCGACGAGAACATCTCCCGACAGCTGTGGGACAGGAGCGAACAGATGCTGTCGCTTCCCCCGAACCTCGGGAAGACCACCAACGCCTGACGATCGCCGGACGGTACCTGTCGTCAAACGATCGTTTGACGACAGGCGGTCGACGTGTCCAATGAACCCGTGCGATCCGGGGGTTCGCGGCGGCGCGAATCCCATCAGATCCGATGGTGATTGCTTGACAGGGTTTGATGACAGATAGGGTCCGATCCTCCGTACGGAAGGGGCCCATCGGTGGCGAACCTGGTCTACAAGCGGGTCTCGACCGACCAGCAGTCGACCGCCCGGCAGAACCTCGTCCTGGACGAGGCCGGGATCGAGGACCCGGTCGTCTTCGAGGAGGACCCGGGCACCTCCAGCCGCCTCCACCCGCTCCAGCGACCGAAGTTCCGCGAGCTGCTCACGTACGCGCGGCCGGGCGACACTGTGCACATCTCCGAGATGTTCCGCCTCGTCCGCGGCACCGGGCACATCCTCGACGTGCTCGACGTCCTCCACCGCGACCAGGTGGCCCTGCGTATCCACGACGGCGCGTTCTCCGCGATGGACCTCACCGCCCGCCACCCGCGCACCGGCGAGCTGCTGCCCACGGTGAAGTTCATGGTGCAGACCCTCGCCGCCGCCGGCGAACTCCAGCGCGACCTCCAGCGGGAACTGACCTACGACGGACTGCGGGCCGCCGAGGCCAAGGGCAGCAAGGGCGGACGCCGCCCTGCCGTCCGGGCCGACAAGACCGACGCCGTGCGCACCGCGTACCTAGAGAACCGCTCCATCGCCGCCCTCGCCCGCGACCACGGCGTCAGCCGCGGCGCGATCCGCACGGCCGTCGCCGACCTCCTGCCAGATCACACCGGCGTCGAGGAGGACATCCCCGCCCCGGAGTTGCTGGTCACTCTCGACATGCCGGGCAAGGTCGCCGACTTCCTTCGCTCGGCCGACCTGGAGCCTGCCGAGCGGGCCGCACTCGACGAGGGGGCGACCGTACGGCGAGGCCAGGGCTACACCCTGCGCGTGACCGCCGTCCCCGCCGTGCACCGTCAGCTCCTCGACCGCTGCCAGCCGCTCGACGGCGGCCAGGGAGTCCCTGCTGTTCCGGCCCAGCGCAAGGCCCGTCGCGAGTACGAGAACCGCGTCAGCACGCTCGCGCCGATCGGACCATGATCGTTCTCGGCGCCAACGGCTGTACCGATGTTCCCCGAGGCCGATGGAGTTCTACGGGGAGTTGGTGATTGGCGGTCGTCGCCAGGGCATGCGTGGGCTGCCGCGCTCAGCGGTCGTCCAGGGGTGTCTCGGCCCAGATGACCTTGCCGCGCGGGGTGTAGCGGGTGCCCCAGCGCTGGGCGAACTGGGCGACGAGGAACAGTCCGCGCCCGCCCTCGTCGGTGGTCGCGGCGCGGCGCATATGGGGTGCGGTGCTGCTGTTGTCGGAGACCTCGCAGATCAGCCTGTGGTCGCGCAGCAGTCGTAGGTGCACGGGAGGGGTGCCGTACCGCAGGGCGTTGGTGATCAGTTCGCTGATGATCAGCTTGGCGGTGCACACGGCGTCCTCCAGGCCCCACGCCCGTAGCTGCCGGGCACAGGCGGCGCGTACCGGGGCGACCGCGGCCGGGTCGGACGGCACGTCCCACTCGGCCACGTTCTCCGGGTCGAGCAGGCGGGTACGGGCCACCAGCAGGGCGACATCGTCGCTCGGGCAGGGTGGCAGCACGGTCTGGAACAGGCTCCGGCAGGTTTCGTCCGGGTCGAGGCCCGGCTCGGCCGCGAGGGCGCGGCGCAGCAGGTCCAGGCCGGTGCCGGTGGTTCGGTCGTGGCCTTCGAGGAGACCGTTGGTGTAGAGCACCAGGCGGCTTGCGGCGGGCAGTGCGAAGCCGACCGCTTCGAAGGGCTCCCCGCCCAGGCCCAGGGGTGGGGAGACCGGCAACGCGGGGATGTCCACGATGCCGTCGGGGTGGGCCAGCGCGAGGCCCGGATCGCCGGCCCGGGCCACGGTGCAATGGCCCGACACCGAGTCGTGGACCGCGTACAGGCAGCCGGCGCCCGTGACGCGGGAGCCGTGCGCGTCGGTGTTGTGCTCCAGGTCGAGACGCGTGACCAGCTCGTCCATATGGGAGAGGAGCTCGTCCGGGGGCACGTCCCGGGCCGAGAAGTTCTGCACCGCCGTGCGCAGCCGGCCCATCGTGGCCGCGGCGTGCAGGCCCTGCCCGGCCACCTTCCCGACGACCAGCGCGACCCGGGCGCCGGGGAGAGGGATCACATCGAACCAGCTTCCGCCGGTCCCGCCCGGCGCGGGCAGATAGCGGGCCGCCACCTCCACGGCGTTCTGATCGGGCAGACCGCCGGGAAGGAGGGTGCGCTGGAGGGCGGTGACCATGGCGTGTTCACGGGCGTAGCGGCGGGCGTTGTCGACACACACGGCGGTGCGCACGGCGAGTTCCCCGGCGATCGCCAGGTCTGTTTCGTCGAACGGCGCACGGTGCCGGGTCCGCCAGAAGGTGGCGAGGCCCAGGATGACACCGCGGAATCGCAGCGGGACGGTGATCAGCGAGTGGATCCCGTGGTCGAGGAGGCGGCGGGCCTCCCCGGCCGGCCACTCGCCGGTACCGGTCGGATCGGCCTGGAGGAGGACGGCGGCTCCGGTCCGCACGGCCCGGCTCTGCGGTGTGGAGGGGGCGTAGACGACCCGCTCGCCCACTCGGAAGAGGGGGGCTTCGGCGGGTGTCCCGCCGACGGCGGTCCGGTGCGCTGCCAGGGGCTCGTACGGCGGCTCGGGCTCCTCGCCGCGCAGTACGGGCTCCAGCAGCTCGACGGCGGCGATGTCGGCGAACCGGGGGACGGCCACGTCCACCAGCTTCTCGGCGGTGCCCGTCAGTTCCAGGGTGGAGCTGATCCGCACACCGGCGTCGGACAGCAGCTTCAGCCGCTCGCTCGCCGCCACCGCCCGGTCGGAGAGCGCCCGCAGCGCGGTGGTGTCCCGCAGCGTCACCACGCTTCCGGCGGGGGCGCCCGCACGGTCCGTGGACCGCAGATTGACCGACAGCAGCCGCTCCCCGCAGGGGTGCACCTCGTCCGTGACGTGCCGTCCCGACACCAGCAGCTCTGTCAGGTGCGGTTCGAGGCGGAGCGCGCCGACGTGGCGCCCCTCCGCGTCCGGAGCCAGCCGGAGCAGCTCCCGGGCCTCGTCATTGACGAGCAGCAGCCGCTTGTCCGCAGTCAGGACCAGCACCCCTTCGCGGACCGAGTGCAACACCGCGTCATGGTGTTCGTACATCCGCGTCATCTGCGCGGTGCCCAGGCCGTGGGTCTGCCGGCGCAACCGCCTGTTCAGCAGCGTCGCCCCGCCCGTGGCCAGGGCCAGCGCCCCGGCGCCGCTGCCGAGCAGCATCGGCAGCCGGCGGTCCACCGTGCTGTGCACGCTCTGGATCTTGACCCCGACCGACACTCCGCCGAGGAAGGTGCCATCGGCCCCGGTGACGGGGACCGCCGAGACGACGGACAGGCCCTGGCTGGCCCGGAAGGCCTGCGAGATCGTCCTTCCGCGCAGCTCCTTCCGGATCAGCCCGGCGGGTCCGACGATCCGCTTGCCGATCAAGGGCTTGTCGGGGTGGGTGAGGCGGATGCCACGAGTGTCGAACACGACGACGCTGTCGACGCCGGAGCCCTTCCGTGCCGCCTCCGCGTGCGACTCCAGCGCCGATGTCGGATTGTCGCCGCTCATGGCCCGGGCCATGCCGGGAGCATGCGCGAAGGTCTCGGCGACCGCGAGCGATCGCCGACGGGCGTCGACCGTGCCGTGAACCCGGGCATCCGCGGCGACGGCCGTCACTGCGGCGGCCACCAGAACCAGGATCAGCAGAAGCTGCAGGATGAACGCCTGCCCGGCGACGCTGCGCAGATGCGGCAGGGGCCCCAGCCGTCTCCGGGCCGGACGAGCATGTCTGCTCATAACGGCATTTATAACACTCTTGTCGTCGCGGTCGGCGAGGAGTCCGCGGCATCGTTTGATCGATCAATGTGCTGATCAAGGGTGGTCCGCGATGGCGCGGAGAGGTGGGTTACGCGTCCGCCCGGCCACGGGCACAATGAGGCGGCTGGACCAACTGCCGCCCCATTCAAGGAGGTTCGGGTGAGAACAGCACGCCGTACCAGAAGACGTGGTCGGTTCCGGTTGATCGCCGCGGTGTCCGGTCTGTTCGTTACGGCAGCCCTCGCGACAGTCGGCACAAGTGCGGCGGCTTCCTCCGGGTCCACCGCCGTGCCCCCGTCCGCGTCGACATCCGCGTCCCCGCCCCCGCCCGCGTCCACGTCCGTGTCCGGCGCCGCCTCGGCCGTGGAATCCCTGGACGTCCCGGGCACCGCCTGGACCGTGGACGAGCGCACCGGAACGCTGCGTGTCCTCGTCGGCTCCACCGTCCGGGGCGCCGACCTGGCCAGGCTCGACCGCACCGCGGAGCGCTCCGGCGGCGCCGTCACCGTCGAGCGGCTCGACGGCCCGCTGCGCACCCTCCTCTCCGGTGGCGACGGGATCTACTCCTCCGCGGGGGTCCGCTGCTCCGCGGGGGTCAACGTACAGAGCGGCGCCACGTACTACTTCGTCACCGCCGGCCACTGCACCGATGGCAACGCCACCTGGTACACCGGCCCCGGTACGACCACCCCGGTCGGCCCGACGACCGGGACCAGCTTCCCGGGCGATGACTACGGCGTCGTCCGGTACACCAACACGGCCGTTCCGCACCCCGGGACGGTGGGGACCGTCGACATCACCGGGACCGCCACCGCCCACGTCGGCCAGCAGGTCTGCCGCCGGGGTGCCACGACCGGTGTCCGGTGCGGTGTGGTCACCGCGCTCAACGCGACCGTCAACTACGGCGGTGGTGACATCGTCTACGGCCTGATCCAGACCAATATCTGCGCCGAGCCGGGCGACAGCGGTGGTCCGCTCTACGCGGGTGACAAGATCATCGGCATTCTCTCGGGCGGCTCCGGGGACTGCGCGTCCGGAGGCACCACCTACTACCAGCCGATCCAGGAGGTGCTGAGCGCCTACGGCCTCACCGTCTACTGACACCGCCTGGCGGTGGTGGCTCCGTGATGCGCTGCCGGGCCGGGACCGCCCGTGCCGGGCGGGTATGGCCCGGGGGAGGTCCCGGCCCGCTGGGCGTGAGCCGGTGCGGGCCGACCGAGGTTCGCACGCCGTACACCGCACGTCACAGGCCGTGGCGGCGGTCGCCCAACACCGCTTCGCAGACCCGCGACTCCACCGCCGCGGAGAACGCCACCTCGCCGTGGGCCCGGGCCGCGGCGACCGCCTGTCGGGTCTCCTCGGCGATCAGATCCGCGTTGATATGGGCGGCCGCGGTCGCGCCCGCCGCCGCGGCGGCACCCACCTGGGCGGACAGATCAGTGACATTTCCCGCGACCCACACCCCGGGCACATCGGTGCGGCCGGTCGCGTCGGACGGGATGTGCTCACCGGCGCCACTCGGATGTTCCACCGGCCGCAGCCCGAGCGCCGCCAGGAAGCCGGTGCGCGCCACCATCCGGGACGCGACGGCCAGTGCCTCGCGCTTGACCACGTTGCCGTCGCGCAGGCGCACGCCGACGAGGCGGTCCTCGACGATCTCCACGGACGCCACTTCGCCGTTCACCACGCGGATGCCACGGGCGGCCAACTGCTCCGCCTCCTCGCCGGTCGGCATCGGCAAGGTGTGGGCGAAGAAGGTGACATCCTCGCTCCACTGCCGGAAGAGCATCGCCTGGTGCACCGACAGCGGCCCGCTCCCCAGTACGCCGATGGCCTGGTCGCGGATCTCCCAGCCGTGGCAGTACGGACAGTGCACCACATCCCGGCCCCACCGGGACCGCAGCCCGGGGACGTCCGGCAACTCGTCCACCAGCCCGGTGGCCAGCAGCAGCCGGAGCGCGCGGACGGTCCGGCCGTCGGTCAGGGTCACCTGGAACCCGGTGTCCTCCCTGGTCACGGCCTCCACCTCGCCGGACACCAGCTGACCGCCGTAGCCGCGGACCTCGGTCCGGCCCCGCTCCACCAGCTCGGCCGGGGGGATCCCGTCCCGGGCCAGCAGTCCGTGCACCCCCGAGGCCGGGGCGTTGCGCGGGTCGCCCGCGTCGATCACCACCACCGAGCGCCGCGCCCTGGCCAGCATCAGCGCCCCGCTCAGCCCCGCGGCGCCACCGCCGATCACCACCACGTCGTAGGCGTTCTTCAGCTCATCGGTCACCTTGACCACCTCCACGGTCCACCATGCGAGCCAGCCCCGGAGCGGGGCAAACCACCTTGCCAAGGTGGCAAACGGGGCAGCCTGAGGCAGAGACTTCTCGGCTCAGACGGCGGATGTGGTGCCGCGCCGACGGGCGACCTCGCCCATGACGATGTCCACGGCCAGGAAGGCGCCGAGAGGGATGCCGAGAAGGGGCAGGTAGTAGCCGATCACGGCGATGGCCGCGGCCAGGGCGAGGAGGACATACACCGGCACCCGCCGCCACGCGCCGCGCGGGATCGGGCGGCCGAACGCGGAGGCGCGGCCGCGCTGCCACCACATGCGATAGCCCCAGACGATCAGGAGGATCAGCGCGAGCGCGAGAGCGGCCAGGGCGATCTGGTTGACGATGCCGAAGAGGTTTCCGGTGTGGAGGTCGATGCCCCAGCGGGTGAGCTTGGCGAGCACCGGGTAGTCGGCGAACCGCTGAACGTCGGTCACCTCGCCCGTGGCCGGGTCGATGGCCACCGAATCCTGCTTCTCGGGCCAGCCGCGCTGGATCTGGCTGACGACATACGCACTGCCCGGCTCGGCGGGCGGGACGATCTCGACGGGGTTGTCCAGGTTCTCGGCGCGGGCGGCCTTCAGGACGGTGTCCAGGCCCACATCGGCGGTGTGCCCGGCCTTCTCGCCCGTACCGCCCATGTCCATCCCCGGCATGGAGCCGGAGCCCATGTGGTGTCCGGCGTGTTCGCCGCCGCCGACGGTGGCCGAGACGGTCGGGGTGGTCTGGCCGATGGCGGTGCGCAGGTCCTCCACATTGGCCCCCGCGTAGGTGGACCAGGTCAGACCGGTGGCGGACAGGAACAGCAGCCCCAGCGCCACCCACAGCCCGACCGCGCCATGGAAGGACATGGTGCGCTTGCGGCCGGTGGCGGCACGGTCGGGCAGGGCGACCGCCCGCAGCGCGCGCTTCTTACGGCGACGGCTGAGCCAGAGCACCACACCGCCGAGTGCGATGACCCACAGCCAGCTGGCCGCGAGTTCGCTGTAGAGGCGGCCGGTCTGCCCGAGGTGCAGATCGCGGTGGAATTCATCGATCCAGGTGCGCAGCGGAAGGGCTCCGGTGGAGCCGTACTGCTCCAGCGCCCCGCGCACCTTCCCGGTGTACGGGTCCACGAAGACGGCCAGCGTGTGGTCGGGATCGACGCCCTTGACGCCGGAGAGCAGCACCCGGGTGGTGGCGCCGTTCTCGGGGGAGGGTCGTACGGCGCTGATCTCACCCTCCGGGTGGGCCTTGCGCGCGGCTGCCACCTGCTGGGAGATGGGCAGTTCGCGGTCGCCCACGGGGACGCTCAGCTCATGTCCGTAGACCAGCTTCTCGGCCTGGAACGATCCGGCGTACAGCAGCCCGGTCACGGCCGCGACCAGCAGGAACGGCGCGACCAGTACGCCTGCGTAGAAGTGCAGCCGCAGCACCAGCGGCCGCAGGGCGGTCCATACGGACCCACCCGGCCCGGCCTCGCCGGGTCCGGTGGGGGAGTGTTGCTCCTTGTCGGTGGCATCGTCCGGGGAGTCGCCCGTGGCCGGGGCGAGGGGGGCGGCGGACATGGACGACTCCTGGTTCGGGGGCAACGGCGGGAGGCGGCCGCATTGCTGGCCGCGCCGGTTGAGTCGTCGGATGAACACGTGGATGAGTTCCGGGCATCTTCTGTGAGCTGGCTCACACGGGTTGGGTGGAGGCGATTCACCGGCCACGCTTGTCACCCGCGTGATGAAGATTGAGCCACCGTCACGCTCATCGGCCACGGCTGGCACCATGGCTGCCATGTCCGCCGGGCCACCCTTCCGCCTCGCACGAGCCGCCGTGTTCGCGGCGGTGTGCGTCGTGGTGACGGCGCTCGGACACACCCTGATGTCCGGTGACGCCCTGCCGGTGTGGGCCGTGGCCGCCGCGTTCGCCGGGACGACGGCGGCCGCGTGGTGGATTACCGGGCGCGAGCGCGGAGCGCTGGTCGTGACCGGTGCGACGGTGGTCGCGCAACTCGGCCTGCATATGGCGTTCCGGTTCGCGGAGGCGACGGCCGCCCCCGTGGCGGGAAGCGCCACGGGCGACGGGACGCCGGGGACGCGGGACATGGGTGCCGCCCCGATGAGCGGCGCCGCCATGGGCCATATGCACCATGGCGCGGACGCGATGTCCGCCACCACACCGTCCATGGGTCATCTGCCGTGGCCCTGGGCGGGTCCGGGCGGGCCGGGCATGGCCACGGCCCACCTTCTCGCCGCGCTGATCTGCGGATTGTGGCTGTGGCGCGGTGAGCGGGCCGTCTTCCGGCTCGGCCGCGCGCTCGCGACCCTGCTGTTCGTCCCGCTCGTTCTCGCCCTGCGCATCCTGGGCGCGGGCGCCACTCCGCTGCCCACGTGGCCGTCCGCACCGGCCATCGCCCGCCGGTTGCGCGGAGTCCTGCTACGGCACGTCATCCTCCGCAGAGGGCCACCGGCGCGGTTCGCCGTCTGCTGAACCGCCCGTCCTTCCCCTGCTCATATCAGGGGCCGCGCCCCGATGTGGGGCCCTGACCCGATTTGGGGTACCGGCCCCGATCTGGGGCACCGCCCCGATCCGGGGTGAGCGCTGGTGACGGGCGGAGTACCGGCGCCTGCCCGGCGTCGGCCCCATCCGTCGGCACCGCCGGCCTCTCGCCGCCCCGCCGCGCCCTCGCGCGCCGGTGGCGCATGCCGGTGTGCCGTTCACCGCCTTCCGAAGGACGTTTGACGATGCCTTCCCCCACGATGCCTTCCCCCGTGCGGTCCGCCGCACCGAGAAGAGCCGTGCAGTCCGCCGCCGTGCACGGGCACGGCTTCGCCACCGCGGCGAACGACCGCCAGGTCACCGAATGGGCGCTGGCCGCCCGTGACGGCGACCGTGACGCGGTCGACCACTTCATCCGCGCCACCTACCGCGATGTGCGCCGCTTCGTACTCCATCTCAGCGCCGATCCCCACGGCTGTGAGGACCTCGCCCAGGAAACGTATCTACGGGCGCTGACCGGGCTGTCGCGTTTCGCGGGCCGCTCGTCTGGCCGGACATGGCTGCTGTCGATCGCCCGTCGTGTGGTCGTCGACCGCTATCGCATGGCCGCCGCCCGTCCCCGCACCCTGGACGCGGACGACTGGCAGGAGGTGGCCGAACGGGCGCAGCCCGTCGGGCTCCCCGGGTTCGACGAGGGGGTGGCGCTGATGGATCTGCTGGCGGCGCTCGCCCCGGCCCGCCGTGAGATGTTCCTGCTCACCAAGGTGCTCGGTCTGCCGTACGCGGACGCCGCCACCGCCACCGGCTGCCCCATCGGCACCGTACGTTCCCGTGTGGCCCGCGCCCGCGAGGACATCAACGCACTGCTGGCCGCGGCGGAAAAGGCCGCGGAACCGGTGCGGTTGGCGGGCTGAGCCCGAACGATGACGCGGGGCGCGGCGGGTGGCAGGCCATCAGTGGCTGCCCGCCGCGCCCCGTACGTCACGGCTTGCACCACCTGCACCACCTGCCCGGCTGGTGACGTACAGGACGTGAGTCCTACGGAACGCGAGCCCTACACGGTGGGAGCCCTACAGGACGCGGGCCAGCCGGGCGCATCGGCGGCAGGCGCGGGCCGAGGGAGCCACGACCGCGTGTGATACGGCGGCGAAGGCCCCGGCCAGCGCGACCAGCGGCCAGTCCGTGGCCAGGAGGGACGCGACGGTGAGCGTGAGCGTGGCGACCCCCATGGCCACGCCCGCCGTGGTGCCGGGCCCGGCGGGCGCGGGGGGGAGCCGGGGCGGGGGGGGGAGTCGACGGGCCGGGGGGGCGGGGGCGGGCCGCGCCCCACGAGAGGTAGGACGCCCC
>NZ_JBHYVB010000054.1:3528-22265 GCF_042750115.1 Streptomyces sp. NPDC059455 | reverse complement strand
GCCCGCGCGGGCGCGGGGGCGACGGCCGGGGGCGGGGGGCGGGGCCCCCCCCCCCGCCCCCCCCCCGCCGTGGTGCCGGCCCAGGCGATCGCCTGGGGCAGCCGGGGCGGTGTGGGCAGTCGACGGGCCAGGGTGCCGGTGACGGCCAGCGCGAGCGCGGCGAGCAGCGCGATGGCGCCGACGGCCGTGGCCAGCCGCGTGGCGAGCAGCTGGGCGGCGCGTGGCACCGGACCGTCGTGGCCGGGTGCGGTGCTCGAGGTCAGATACCAGCATGCGGTGAGGAAGGGGGTGGTGAGGGCGACGGCCCAGGCGGTGTGCCGCGCCTGCGCGATGGTCAGCTCCCGCTGACAGCCCGGGCGCGAGTTCCTCCGGGGTCCCGAACTCCCGGACCGCGTCGTCCGCCGCCCGGGTGGGTGTGGATCCGCCGCAGATATGCGCCGCCACCGTCTCCGTAAGGCCGTCGCGTATCTCCTCGATCATCCGCGCCTTGGCCCGCGCCGGACCGTGCAGGACGGCCGTCAGGTCGGCGATGTGCTTCTCGACGGGATCGGCTTCGACGGGGTTGGCTTCGATGGGATCGGCCCTGTCGGGATGGGCTTCGGCGGACCGGTCTGCCGGCCGTGGGCGCTCATATGGCGGACCGGGGCTCTGCCCCCGGGTTCAGAACGGAGCCGATCGCCCTGGTGAACTCCCGCCATGCGGTGCGCTCCTCGGCCAGACCGCCGGGTCGGAAGGCTTCCCATGACCAAGCTGTTGCTGTCCATACATGTCCTCGCGGCGATCCTGGCGATCGGGCCGATCGCGGTGGCCGGCTCGCGCTTCCCGCGCTATGCGCGCCAGTCCGCATCGGCCCATTCCGCCCATTCCACCCAGTCCGCATCGGCGCGGCCCGAAGGTTCCGACGCTCAACGCGCCACCGCGGTCGCCGCGCTCCCGCACCGGATCTGCCGTGGCTACACCCTCGTGGGTATCGCCGTGCCGCTCTTCGGCCTGGCCACAGCCGCCCAACTCGGTGTGCTCACCGACGTCTGGCTCATCGCGTCGATCGTCCTGACCGCGGTCGCCGCACTCGTCCTCGCGCTGGCCATCATCCCGGCCCAGCGGGGCCTGCTCACCGTACCCGAGGACTCGGCCACGAAGGGGAATTCCGCGGTGGCGGCTCGGCTGGCCATGCTCACCGGGGTCTTCAACCTCCTCTGGGCGATCGTCGTCGTGCTGATGATCGTCCGGCCGGGCTCGACCACCGGAGCGTGACGTCCGTCCCCGCCTGACGCCACGCCCCGGACGGCCGGTCGGCTAGCGCGCTGCGTCCGCGATCAGTTTCAGCGCCAACTCCCGCAGCCCCGGGTCCGCCTTCTCCGGGCTGCCGGTGTCGAAGGGCGGGTCGGGGTCGTACTCCACGGCGAGCTGCATGGCCTGGGCGGTGCGTTCGTCGGAGAGGCGGGCGGCGAGGTGCAGCCCCATGTCGATACCGGCGGACACCCCGGCCGCAGTGAGGATCTTCCCGGCTTCGACGAACCGCCCCGGTGTGTAAATGGCGCCGACGTCCGCCAGATACGAGCGCGAAGCCCAGTACGTGGTGGCGGGCACACCGCGCAGCAGCCCGGCGGCGCCCAGGATCAGCGCTCCCGTGCACACCGAGGTCGTCCAGGTGGATCCGCGGTGGATACGGCGGATCCAGTCCAGGACCGCGGGGTTGGTCCTCGGCGGCGTGGTGCCGCGCTCGACACCTCCGGGCACCAGCAGCACATCGGCCCGCGACACGCTGTCCAGGGAGCGCTCGGCCACCAGCCCCAGCTCGCCGGTGTCGGTACGGACCTGCCCGGCCCGCTCGGCCACCATGGTCACCGTCACGCCCGGCACCCGGCACAGCATCTCGTACGGTCCGACGGCGTCCAGCGCGGTGACCCCGTCGTACAGCAGCACGGCCACCCGCACCGTGCCCTCGCCTCCCTCGCCTCCCGCGGCTCCCTCTGTTTCCTCTGCCCTCTCGACACCTTCGGCCCGCGCGGGCGCCACCGCTCCGAACGACGTCACCAGCCCCGCGCCCAGTCCGCTTGCCGCTGCCGCCTGGAGCAGCTTGCGACGGCCTCGGTCCACACCTGTCATCAATGACTCCCCGATTCGATGGATGAGCCGACGAGTGCCGGCGAACCAGGTAGTCGTTCCGGAGGACGGCCGAGTTCCCGGAAGGTACGAGCCGGGGCCCGGGCCCTGTGCGGGGGACCCGGACCCCGGGCGGAGGCATCGGTCGGTCCAGTCGGTCGGGTGGGTGGACGGACGGACCTACGGAATCGTCAGCGACAGCAGTTCGGACGGCTTGTGCAGGATCACATCGGGCTCCGCCGCGAGCAGGGTCTTCTCATCGGTCTCACCCCACATCGCGGCCACGGCGGTGATCCCGGCCGCTCGCGCGCTGGCCAGGTCGGTCACCGCGTCCCCGACCATCACGGTCCGGTCGGGATCCGAGCTCATGACGTCCATCGCCTTCAGCACGATGTCCGGCGCGGGCTTGGGCCGGGCCACTTCGTCGGAGCCGAGGATCACATCGAACTGCCCGTCAATACCGAGGGTGTTGAGCAGCGAGCGGGCCCGCGGGCCGCTCTTGCCGGTGGCCACGGCGAGCCGCAGCCCGCGGTGGCGCAGCTCCGACAGCAGCTCGGGCACACCGTCGAACATCTCCACCAAGTGGGCGAGCCGGTAGCTCTCGCGGACGAACGGGCCCTCCATCTCCAGTGGCAGACCCATGATCCGCATGATGTCGGGGAAGTAGCGGCCCAGATGGCGGTTGTACTCCTCGAAGGGCGGCTCACCGTCGCCGACGACCTCGGCGTAGGCGAGGGTGAATGCCTCGCGCATCACCGCGAAGCTGTTGACGAGGACACCGTCGAGGTCGAAGACCACCGAGGTGACCGGGGCGATACCCGCGCCGGAGGGCGGGCCGCCGTGACTGATCGGATGGCTGGTCATTGAGCACTCCCGTAGTGCGGGCACGGCCGGTAGACGGACCGCCGGTCCGGGTCTCGGATGCGGTCCGGAGAACGTGGACCGCAAATGCGGTCCGTGGAAGGAAATGACGAGGGCGGAGCCGAGGAGGCGGTGAGGGGGCAGCCGGTGCCGACTCGGTTCACACCGGTACCGGCGCGGTTCACACCGGCGCCGACTCCCGGACCTCCCGGGGAATCCGGGCGGAGCTGTAGACCCGTTCGATGGCGCCGATGGTCCGGCGGACCTCCTCGATCACCCGCCCCCGCCCCGCCGGGTCGCGCAGCTGCCCGGGAAGCATGTCGAGCTGCCGGTCGTACTCGGTGCCGATCGGTTCGGTGGGTACGGCCACCGGGCGGGTCGTACCGTCGACGGTGCGGGTCAGGGTGGACCTCTCGAGGCGGTTCGGGCTGAACCCGAAGGTGCAGCGCAGGGTCGCGCTGCCGCCGCTGCCGTCGATCGTGACCCGGGTGGTGTCCAGCTCCTCGTGCGAGGCCCAGCTCGCGTGCAGCACGACCGAACGGCCGTCGTCGGTGATGAGGAACCCGCGCGCGGTGTCCTCGACATCGGTGGCGCCATTGGCGGCGCCCGGGAGCGCCGGGCCGCCGTCGTCACCGCGCCACGCGGCCCGGGAGGACCGCTGGGTGATGAAGTCGGAGGACACGGTGCCGATGGCGTGCCGGAACGCGGCGGTGCCCAGCAGCGGAACCGCGATGTCGAACAGATGCCAGCCCAGGTCGACCAGCGCCCCGCCGCCCGCGAGTGACCGCTGGGTGAACCAGCCGCCCCGGTCGGGTACGCCACGCGCCCGCACCCAGGCGAGTTCGACATGGCGGATACGGCCCAGCCGGGCGGCGATCCGGTACAGCCCGCGCACATCGGCGCGGTAGCGCGCCGCGCTTCCGGCCAGCAGCACCGCGCCACCGGAGCGCTCCGCGGCGGCCAGCCGCTCGGCCTCCTCCGAGGTCAGGCACACCGGCTTCTCCAGGAACACCGGAATCCCCTTGACCAGCAGCTCGCTGGCGACCGCGCAGTGCAGATGGTTGGGCACCGCGACCACCGCCAGATCCACCTCGGCGGGATCGAGGTCGTGGACCGCCGCCAGCACCGGTAGCCGGTCCGCGCCCTCCGGCTCGGCCTCCGCCACGGCCGCGCGGCCGCGCTCGTCGGGGTCCACCGCGGCGGTCACGGTGAAGGCGGGATTGCGGCGCAGCCGGGGCAGCCAGATCGAGCGGGCCGCCCACCCCAGCCCCACCACGGCGGTCCGGATCGGCCTTTCGCCGATGTACGGGGCGCTCATGCGTCCGCGAGCACGTCGGCGACGACGGCGGCCACTTCGTGCATCTGCGCCTCGCTGCCCAGCAGCACCCGGTGGTGCAGCCATATGCAGTCGCGGGTGAGCGCCTCGGAGTGCGGGCAGCGGCGGGCGAGTTCGTCCACCGTCAGATCCGGCGCCGCGGCCTCCCAGAAGGCGTCCGTGCGGTAGACGGCGCGGAAGGCGACGAACGTGGGCACCCCGCGCTCGATGAGCACGTCGACGACCTTGGCACGGCGCTCCTCGGTGATGCCCGGCACCCGGAACATCGCCATGTAGTGCGGGTTGCGGTCGCCGCGGTCGTCACGCGACTGCGGTACGACACCGGGGATCTCGGCGAGCAGTCGGCTCAGCACCGGCCAGCGCTGCTCACGCGTGGTGATCTGGTCCTCCAGCCGGGCGAGTTGGGCGCGCAGCACCGAGGCGGAGAACTCGTTCAGCCGGAAGTTGGAGCCCGAGGTGCGGTGGAAGTAGCCGCGGTCGGTGCGCGGACGTCCACAGCTGTGCCGGACGAAGCCCTTCTCGTACATCTCGGCGTCGGGGAAGAGCACGGCGCCGCCCTCACCGGCGGTCATCAGCTTGCCGTTCTGGAAGCTGAACGCCGCGACCGAGCCCAGCTCACCGACCCTCTTGCCGCGCCATCGCGCCCCGTGGGCGTGGGCCGCGTCCTGGATCAGCGGCACCCCCGAATCGGCGGACAGCTTGTCCAGCGCGTCCATGTCGCACATCTGACCCGCCATGTGCACCGGCATGATCGCGCGGGTCTTCGGGCCGATGGCCGCCTCGACCGCCGATGGATCGATGCAGTACGTGTCCGGGTCCACGTCCACCGGAACGGCCACCGCGCCCAGCCGCTGTGCGGCCTGCGAGGAGGAGATGAAGGTGAACGCGGGAACGATCACCTCGGAGCCGGCGCCGACGCCGAGCACTTCGAGGGCGAGCTCCAGCGCGTGCGTCCCGTTGGTGACCGCCAGGGCGTGCTCGCTGCCATGGGCCGCGGCGAACTCCGCCTCGAAGGCATCGACCTCACCGCCCCCGATGCGCCACCATTGCCCCTGATCCAGGGCCCGGATCAGGGCCTCGCGCTCCTCGTCGCCGTAAGTCGGCCATGCGGGCAGCTCGGATCGCAGTCGCACATCATTGCTCATGATTTCCCTACTCCCTTAATGCGTTATGGAGGCGGGTCCGCGGCGGACGCATTAGCACGCTAACCGGACGGCGGGCGAAACGTCATTCCCCCTCAGGGCCCCCCTATAGCCCCCTTAAAAATGCGGTTGACCAAACTCCCAGGCCGAGGCCAAGAGGGCCGTGCTATAAATGCACTTCCGTGATGAGCCGCTGTAATTCAGCCGATCCCACATGGTGAGGTGCGCAGTGAGCAGGCTGTTGTTGGTGAACGGACCGAATCTCGGCATCCTCGGGAAGCGTCAGCCCGAGATCTATGGCACGGATACCTTGCAGGACATCGAGCGCTGGGTCGGAGAAGAGGTCGCGGAGCGCGGCTGGAAAGTGGATTCCTACCAGTTCGATGGCGAAGCGGAGATCATCCAAACCATTCAGGGGAACTACGACACGGTCGGCGCCATCATCAATCCGGCCGCGCTCATGATGGCCGGATGGGGCCTCAGGGACGCGCTGGCCAACTATCCGAGGCCCTGGATAGAAGTGCATCTGTCGAATGTCTGGGCCCGTGAGCAGTTCCGCCATGAGTCGGTGACCGGACCGCTGGCCGCGGGCGTCATCTTCGGGCTCGGCGCCGTGGGCTATCGGCTCGCCGCCCGCGCCCTGCTCGAAAAGGTACCGGACTGAGCGCCCGCCACGCCGTCACCCCACACCGCGAAGGCTGACGAGCCGGGAGACGACCATCAGTCATCTGGGAATCGACGTGGGCGGCACCAAAGTGGCGCTGCGCCTCGAACATGACGACCTGAGCATCCGCGAATCCTCCTTCCGCTGGGCCGAGCCGGACGGTACGGACGCCATCACGTCCGGCGGCGCCACCCGCGACCTGGAGCTGCTGGCCCGGCACATCAGGGAGCTGTGCGCGGGCCGCCCCGAGCGGCTCACCGGCGTCGGGGTCGCGCTGCCCGCCACCCTCGACGCCACCGGCGCGGTCACCGCCTGGCCCGGCCGCCCCGGTTGGGCCGGAGCGGACCTGCGGGGCGCGCTGTCCGTGCTCTTCGGTGACGCCGAGGTGCGCTGTGCCGACGACGGTGATCTGGCGGCCCTCGCCGAAGCACACGAGGCGGGCTGCCCCGATCTGCTCTACCTCGGCGTCGGCACCGGGATCGGCGGTGGCATCGTGCTGAACGGAAAGCCCGTCCCCGGCGTGGGCCGCGGCTCCTGCGAGGTCGGCCACCTGATCGTGGACCGCGACGGCCCGCTGTGCGACTGCGGACGGCGCGGCTGCGTCCAGGCGGCGGCCTCGGGCCCGGCGACCCTGCGCCGGGCGGCGCGGCGGCGGGGCGAGGAGGTGGCCTTCACCGCGCTGCGCGAGGCCGTGCGGGACGGAAGGCAGTGGGCCGTGGCGGCGCTGCGGGAGAGCGGCCGGGCCCTGGCCACGGCCGTGGCCGGTGTGTGCGAGCTGGTCCATCCCTCGCTCGTACTGATCGGCGGAGGGTTCGCCGCGGCGATGCCGGAGCTCGTGGCGATGGTGGCCGAGCGGACGACGGCGCTGGAGCGGCCGGGGCATCCGCTGCCACCGGTCCGGCCTGCGACACTGGGTGGGCTGTCGTCACTGCACGGCGCCGTTCTGCTGGCCAGGGGACTGCCGGCCTGATCCGGGCGCCCCTTGACCCTCACACCGTGTCAGGCGCTGAACTCGGAGCCATCATGTTCACCATCGGAGACTTCGCCCGGCACGGCCGTGTCTCGGTCCGGATGCTGCGCCACTACGACGCCACCGGACTGCTGCGCCCGGCCCATGTCGACCCCGCCACCGGATACCGCTCCTATTCGGCCGCCCAGCTCAGCCGGCTGAACCGGATCATCGCGCTGAAAGGGCTCGGCTTCACCCTCCAGCAGGTGCGGGACATCGTGGACGACAAGGTCGGCACCGAGGAGCTGCGCGGCATGCTGCGGTTGCGGCGGGCCGAGCTGGAGGCCACGGTGGCCGCCACGGCGGCACGGCTGGTGCAGGTCGAGGCGAGGCTCCGGTCGATCGAGAGCGAGGGACACATGCCCACGAACGACGTCGTCATCAAGATCCTCCCCGCGGTGCGGGTGGCGGAGCTCACCGCGACCGCCGCCGGTTTCGACCCCCAGGACATCGGCCCGGTCATCACACCCCTCTACGACGAGCTGTTCCGGCGCCTCGACACGGCGGGCATCACCCCGACGGGCCCCGGTGTCGCGTACTACGAGGACGCCCCGGAAGGCGGTGGCGCCGTCACCGTTCACGCCGCCGTCCAGGTCTCCGCCCCGCTCCGGGACGGTGCGGACCTGCGGATTCTCGATCTGCCGCCCGTCGACCGGGCCGCGACCATCGTGCACCGCGGCTCGATGGACGCCGTGGTGCCCACGGCCCAGGCCCTGGCCCATTGGATCGACGGCAACGGCTACCGGTCCGCCGGCTACCCCCGGGAGATCAACCTGGAGTGCCCGGAGAACCGCGACGAGTGGGTCACGGAACTCCAGGCACCGGTGGTCCAGGCCTGACGGCCGGGCCGGCCGTAGCGGGACGACCGGCCCGGCCACACGAAGGGCGGCCACCGGCCAGGTGGCCGCTCAGCCGGACGAGGGTGGCCGCTCAAGCCGGGCGACGTGGCCGCTCAGCCGGACGAGGTGGTCAGGAGGCCTGTGAGCGGCTCCTTCTGCGGGGGCGGCCCGCCCCGGGCGGTTCGGTGCGCGGGTCCACCCCTAGTTGCTTCAACTGCTCGAAGTCGGCCGTGTCCATCTTCTCCAGTATCTCCAACTGCCGGGCCAGGGCATCGGTTTGGCCCTCGACATCGTCATGCCGTCTGAGCGCGGCCGCCGTGGTGATGTGGAAGCGGGCCAGGGCCACCTTCAGACTGCGGCTCTCCAGGATCATCCGGTAGCGGGTCTCCTCCGCCAGCGCGTCCTGCACCGATCGGACCGGCCGGGCGAAGAACAACGTGACGATCTGCCCCACCCCGAGCGCGCCGAGCACGGCGGGGCTCTGCCACCCGATACGGTCCGGGAGGAAGACGCCGACGAGCGACAGCAGAAGTGCGCTGGCCAGCAGGCATGTGCCCAGTCCCAGCAGGAACTTGCTGGCGAAGCCCACCGTGTGCTGCGCTCGTCGGAGGCGTTCGGCGGTCTGGATGCGATAGTCCCGCATCCTGGCGTCCTCGTAGGACAGGATGCCCTGCTTGTCCTGGATGTACGAGGAGTAGCCCACGAACTCCGCGTCCCCGCCACGGGACAGCGGCCGGTCGTCGTCCGGCCGCGAGCCCAGGAAACGGGCCAGCTCCGCCAGTCCGATCATCACCTCGGTGTGCAGCACACGCTGGCAGAAGTCCAGGGCCGTCAGATGGCGCTCCAGGGTCCTGCTGGCGGTGAGCGCGTCCGAGACGACGAGCTGCCGCACGTCGTAGCGCGAGCGGATGCCGGTCAGCAGCAGCTGGACCTTGATGTCGGTGAGGACACCGATCACCACGACATGCGTGGTCTCCTGCCGTCCGTCACCCAGCAGACCGTCCAGCAGCGTGGTCAGCGGCGCCGGTTCGCTGAGGTCGGGGCGTCCGCCGGAGCTGTGCTGGAAGTCGAAGAGGGTGTTGGACCGCACATGGTGGACCCGGAGTTTCCCGCCCCAGCCGTCCTCGGCGTCCGCGGGCGCGCGCAGATCCGGGGCCAGCAGGTCCGTGAGCCCGTCGACATACGCCGCCCCCCAGGTGCCGGCCTCGCAATGCGCCCCGTACTGCCTGCGCTCCAGGTCGTAGGCCTCTCCCGGGACATGCCAGTCACGGATGTTGATCAGATGCAGGACGCCGTCGCCGTGGCCGCGCATCCGGGAGCCGACGGTGGCGTCGAGGAAGCGGGCCAGTGGCGAACGGCGCAGCTCCGTCTCGGACAGGACCCGGCGGTGGCCCTCCGTGCGGAGGGACGCACCGCTCTCGCTGTCCAGCAGCAGCTTGGAGACCGCGCCGTCCGGCAGGGACAACTGGCAGTCCAGGTTGAGGAAGAAGTCGTTCTGCAGGCACTGTGTGATGAGTATGTACTGCGACGGTGCCGTTGGCTCCATCGCCACCCCCCGTGGATCCGAGTGTCTTTACGGTGCGCCGCACGCCCTCAGCGCGGCAGCAGCGGCCACTCACTTGACAGCCGCATGGCGGCCTCCGTGACCGCCGGATCGCCGGACTCCATGGCCACGCCGTCCAGGTAGGCGTGGGCCGCCGCTTCGTACAGCTCGTCGACCGCGTAGAGCCGCTCCTCATGGGCCGCGCGGCGGGCGGTCGTGCGGGCGCCCAAGGCGGCCTCGGCCTCCCTGGCGCGCTCGGAGCCGGCGAGATCCGTCTCGATGTCCTGTTCCAGCTCCCGCAGCTGCTCGGCCCTGTTCCGGTACGCCGCCAGATACGGGTGCTCCTCGCCCAGGCCGATCAGGAAGGCGATGCCACCGGAGAGCAGCAGCAGTGCGATGAACATCCAGGACACGCTGTGCGGGTCCAGGTGCAGGGACTCGATGAGGCTCGGTGGGTTGCTCACGCTGTCCCCGACATCCGCGGCCACATCGGGCGGCAGATCCAGCGGAGGCTCCTCCCGGAACGCCACCTTGGCCCGCAGATCCCCCAACGCCCAGGCGCCGTAACCCCAGACGCCCAGCAGGGCGAGGGCGGGCACCGACGACAGCCGGACCGCGCCCGTGGCGGAGCGCCCCCGGAGGATCCAGCCCGCGATATGCGGGGCGAGGATCATCGCCACCGCCACGGCCACCATCAGGCTGTAGGAGAGCACATCGGCGAACCGCCCGACACCGTGCAGATTCTCGAACACCGAGTAGTAGACGGGCAGTTCGACCACGATCAGCGCGGCCAGCACCCCGAACTTCATCCCGCGCGGCATACCGGGGCGCGCCGCCGCGCCCTCCCATGCCGCCCTGGTGGACAGGGCCCGCTCGGCCGCGTCCGCCTCCGCCACCGGATCGGGGTCGGACACCGCCTGCCAGTGGGCGTGGCCACCGGTGGTCTGCGGCTCGTCCTCGTGCCGCGTGGCGCCCGGCCGTTCGGGACCGGTGGCGTCGCCTGCGTCGGCGGGCATACGGGCGCGCAGCCACCGGCGCTCGAAACCGCCCCGTACGGTGTCACGGAAGGTCTGCCACCGGTCGGCCCGCCGCGCCAGCCGGTCCAGCTGGTCGGTGGTCACCGTCTGCTGCCGCTCCAGGGCGGCCCGCCGCCGGCCCGCCCGCTCCAGCCGCACTCCGGCGGCGGAGGCGGCCGCCCGGAGCCGGCTCGCCTCCAGCGCGCCGTCCTCCTCGGCCCGGGCATGCTCCTCGGCGAGCCGGTGCCGGACCTTGTTGCGCAGACTGGCCAGCTCGGCGAAGTAGGGCACCCGGTCGGGACTGGCCAGCACCCAGGGGTCGAAGATCTTACGCGTGGCCGCCGAGGCGCCGTGTTTGCGCGCCCGGTCCCGCAGCCAGACGGTGTCACCGGCCCGGATGACATCCGAGGCGACGGGCTCGGGCTGTGGCAGCGCCCCGTCGGGGAACCGCCGCGCGGCCGTCCGCCCGCCGCGCCGCCCGCGGTCCGCGTCGGCCCTGCGGCGGCGCAGCCTCAGCCGCCGCGGCGCCTCGCCGTCACCGGCGGTAGGTGGTGTGGACATGTGCCTTCACCCTCCCCTCCAGAAGCTCCGTCCAGAAGGAGTTGAACTGCTCGTACCGGGAGGTGTCGGTGCCGTACTTCATGCCGTAGCCCACCGGGTAGATATCGGCGCCGGACAGCTCCGGCCTGCCGTGCGACTTCAGGAAGTCGTCGATGACGGTCCGGCGGCTCGCGGCGGTGGACAGGTCCTGCCGCCCCAGCCGGAAGTCGGTGTCGCCCTGGTCGAAGTCGCTCACCACCAGGACGTCGAACGACGCGTCGTCACCGGACGGCTTGGACAGCCCGATGCGCGACAGGCCCCCGAGCACATCGGAGCCGGGCTCCTCCTTCTGGGCGCAGCGCAGCAGCTTCAGGGCGTTGGAGAGGGCCACCGCGCGCATCGTGGTGCGGGTCCGCTCGCGGTCGGCGGTCTTCGAGGTGTTCGGGTCCAGGTCCAGCGGGCTGACCTGGCACTTGGACGCCTCGGACACCTTGGTGATGGGGGCGAAGGACGTCTTGCGGCACTTCTTGTCCGCCAGGAACGTCTGCAGGGTCGCCTTGAGCTTGGCCTTCGCGTCGAAGCCGGTCCGGGAGGCGGCCGCCGAACCCGAGCCGTCGACCACGACGCCACACGTCCGGGAGTAGCGTGACGGTTCGTCGGAACCGCAGGCGGTGCCGCCCGCCGCGAGGGCGAGTACCAGCGCGGCGGTGAGCGCGCGCCGCCGGTTCCGGCGCCGCCGGGCGCCCGGGTGCTCCGGAGCGGGGCTGTGGACGGTCTGGACGGTCATCGTGCGGTCCTCCCGTCGACGCGGTCGGTGTTCTGCCGTTCGAGTATGTGCAGCGCCCGAGAGGTGGCCGTCCAGGCGTTCTCGTCGTCGGCCAGCAGCCAGACGTCGGGCTGGTACCAGGACTCGTCCAACTCCACCCGGCCGGGCAGCCAGTCCCCGGGCGGACGCCGGGGGAGCCGGGAGAGCTGGGGGTGGGTCTCGCGCACCGCGTCCCAGTAGCAGGCCAGTCGCTGATTGGCCTGGTCGACGACGGCCTGGGCATGCGACCGGCACCGGTCCACGCTGGTGCGCCACTGGCCCATCCAGTGGCCGTACCGCGCGAGCGCCGCGGGCCGGGGGTCCTCCCGGACGTCGTACTGGGTCACCACGCGCACCGACTCGGCGCGCAACCTGCTGAGCAGGGCGTGCTCCCGCCCGATGAGGGCGGCGCGCATCTGCTCGGTGGCCCGGCGGACGCCGGTGCGCACCTCCATCACATACGGGGTGATCAGCAGTTCAGGAGCCGGTGGCTCGATCGGCGGCGGTGGCGTCTTGCCCCGCTCCTCCTCGCGCGGCGCGGGAAGCGGGACGCGGGGAACGCCGCGGGCGCCGTCGCGCTTGCCCCGCCATCGGGCCGCGAAGCGGGCGGTGCGGCCGAGCCTTCCCCGGCGCACCACCCCGTTGACACTGTCGGTTGTGATCATGGAAATGGATCCCCCGATTTCCCCGGTGCGGAAATTCCCGCTCCGGACAGCCGATTGCGGACAGTGGTATTCCGCTTTCTCCCGCAAAGGGCTCGCAGTCGATGTGGATGACGCTGACGATGTCGTTGTCGATTCGATTCCCTGTCAGACCGTATCGATGAGGTCGTACCCGGGAATGCTCCCCACAGGACACGATCCTGAAAACGCCCGGAAGTCGACCGGAGAACGCCCTCGTCGACGCCTGACGCCGGGTCATACTGGAACGGTTCCGGGGAACGCCTCTTTGATCATGAATCCCGGAACACGACCTCGGGGGAATGGGAGATGGGTCGGTGGAGAACGTTCCAGGGTGCGCGGAGCCCAGGCTCCGGGTCAGTCAGACGCACTTTCCGGTGGAGACCCTGGGCCCGGGGCGGCGCCTGGGCATCTGGTCCCAGGGGTGCGGGCTGGCCTGCGCCGGCTGTATGTCCCGGCACACCTGGGATCCGTCGGGCGGCGCCTCCCGTACGGTGTCGTCCCTGCTCGGGCTGTGGCGCGAGGCGTTGGCCCGGGGCGCCGACGGGCTGACGGTCAGCGGCGGCGAGCCGCTCGACCAGCCCGCCGCCCTGGAGGCCCTGCTGGCCGGTGCGGTGCGGGCCCGCGCGGAGGCGATGGCGCCGGGCGGCCCGGCGGCGGGCCGCGAGATCGACATCCTCCTGTACACGGGATACGAGGAGGAGGAAGTGGAAGCCGACGCGGCGCGCTCCGCCGCCGTCCGCCACGCCGATGTGCTGGTGACCGGACGGTTCCGGGTGGCCGAGCCCACCGCCCTGGTGTGGCGCGGCTCGGCGAACCAGCGCATGCGGCCGCGTACGGCGCGGGGGCGGGCGCGTTACCAGGAGCATCTGGCCCGGACGGAGAGCGGGCCGCGTCTGCAGATGGTCGAGGGGGACGGCGATGTGCGGCTCTACGGAGTGCCGCGGCGCGGCGAACTGGCCGCGCTGGAGCGTCGGTTGCGGCGGGCGGGGATCGCCCTCACCGCTGCGAGCTGGCGCCCCTGAGCGGGGGCGCCGGCTCGGTCGGTACGGCTCGTGGTGGGCCGGTCGGCAGGGCATGCGGTGGCCCGGTCGGCAGGGCACGCGGCGGGCCGGGCGGTACGGCGTGCGGCGGGTCCGGCGGCTGTGGTCAGGGGCGCGGCGGGCCGGGCGGCGGTGGCCAGGGACGCTGTGGGTCGGGCGGTCGCGTGCCGGGCGGCCGTGGCCGGGGCTGTCGTGGGCCGGGCGGCTGGGGTCCGGGCCGCCGTGGTCCACGCCGCTGTGCTCACAGCGCGCCCACGGCCTCGGCGATCTCCCGGCTGCGGACCACCAGGTGCACCCGCCAGCGGGCGTCCCGGGCGAGTTCATCGCGGATCGCCCAGCGCAGCCAGGTCGCGCTGACCGCCGGTGCCAGTCCGCCCCGGCCCGCGCCGAGCAGCGGAAAGCAGATGGAGGACAGGGCGGGTTCGTACCGGTCGCGCTCGGCCCGGGCGAGCGCGAAGCACGCGCTGACCGCGCGGGCGATGCTCTCCGGGCGGACCTCGTACGTATCGTCCAGCGGTGTGGCCACCGCGGCGTGGTAGATCCGCCGGACGCCGCGCGCGGCGAGCGCTCCCGGCGAGGTGGGCACCACCGTGCCCGGCCGGATCGGCAGCCCCGGGCGGCCGTGGGCGCGCAGCCACCCGGCCAGTTCGCGGGCGAGCACATCGTCGACGATCTCCCCGGCGGGGTCACGTACGGCGGCGGCCAGGCGCAGCGCGCCCGAGACGGTGGGGCGGAAGGTCTTGGACATCTCCAGGTAGACGTTCTCCGAGGAGACCAGCACCTCGATGTCCCGCAGCAGTTCGATGGGGGAGACATGCAGGGTGAACGTGCTCTGCGCGTCGACCGGCACACTGTCGACCCGCAGCGGAGGCTCCTGGACTGTCCGGCCTGTCCGGCCTGTCCGGCCGGTCCGGCCGCCGCGCGCGAGCGTGCTCTGCCCGGCGGCGCTGGGTCCGCCGGGGAGCTGTGCCCCGGTGTCCGGTCCGGGGCCGCGTCCAGGCGAGCCCTGTCCGCCGGAAGGGGGCGGCGGCTCGCGCAGGATGGTCAGCACGGCCTCGGCGAGCTGCTGGATGACCTGCGGTTCCTGGTGCTTGCGGAATCGCTCGGGGGTGACTCCGTACACGGCGGCGGCCGTCTTACGGCGGTCATGGGCGGGCGCGCCCCGGCGGTCGGGGAGCAGCCCGAAGGTGTGGGCCGCGGCCCGGCCCAGCAGATCGCGCTCGCCGAGGCGCCGTACCGCCTCCTTGAGCAGCGCCTCGATACCGGCCGGGGCGTCGTCGGAGCCATCGCAGAAGCCGCCCGCCACGGCCGCGGCGCGCAGCGCCGGTCGATCGATGCTGCGCAGATCTGGGAGTCCGGGTCTGCGTATGCCTTTGAGTTCTTCCAGGAGTTGATCGTATGTGGGCAAATTTGACTCAAATGACTCCTGACTCATGGTCACCAGGCTAGCGACCGGCCGAGAAAGAGGAAATCGGTCTCCCGGCGGCCGTTCCCTGCCGGGCTTTGTGCCGCCGGTAATTCACGCCGCGCTGGAACAGATTTCCGATTTCCGGGGTTCCGCTTTCTTGATCCACGGCCCGGCGGCCCCCGGCCGCCGTCGTCGCCGCCATGAATCCGACAACGCCTGCCCGTTCACGAGGTGACCTTTGTGACCCATCCGCACCAGCAACCGCCCCTCACGGAATACGAGGACGACGAGGAGTACGGGGTCTCCGGGGAGCCCGGAGAGCCCGGAGAGCATCGGCGTGGGCACGACCCCGGGCCGCCGCCCACCGAACACGAGGAGCCGCCCCCGTCGGCGGCCGCCACATCGGCCGGGCCCACCGAGGACGAGATCCCCTCGGCGGCGTCCGCGCAGGTCGCGCACGGGGGTCGCGATCTGCGCGGGGACACCGGAGCGCTGCCGGTCTCGCTGCGCGGCCGGTTCCGGCTGCGGGCCGTGCTGCGCCGCCCCGACCATCCGCACCAGGCGGCCGTCTTCCGCGTCGAGGACGAGCGCGGCAGCCACATCCTCAAGTGGTACCACCGTGGCCACGGCCCGGACCGCCGGGTGTGGGAGCCGCTGCGGGACCGTCCGCGCCGCCACCTCACCCACTTCACCGAGACCAGCGACACCGGGGCCGACGGCCATCCCTACGACCTGGCGCCCTCCTACGGCGAGACCGACCTGGCCGGATATCTGAAGGACAATCCCGGCCCGGCCGACCCCGTGCTCATCCACAGCGTCGTACGGCAGTTGCACGAGGCCCTCACCACCCTGCACGAACTCGACATCGTGCACCGGGACCTCAGCCCCGCCAACATCGTGCTCGGCAGCCTCGACCCGGCCGCCCCGGACCTGGTCCTCGTGGACTTCGCCGTGTCCGCCCATGAACCCGCCGAGCGCTACACCCGGGACGAGCGCTGGGTCGGCACCGCCCTCTATATGTCCCCGCAGGCGTCGCTGCGCCACCAGCTGATCCATCCACCCGCCGACTGGTGGTCGCTCGGCATGATCGTCGCCGAGATGGCCGGGGGACGCCACCCGGTCCGGTTCACCGACAACGACTTCGTCCGGGAGGAGATCAGCTCCCGCGCCCCGGATCTGTCCCTGGTCACCGACCACCGGCTGCGGCGGCTGTGCCGGGGGCTGCTCACCCGCGACCCCGACCACCGCTGGGGCACCGACGAGGTGGCGCAGTGGCTGGTGGGCGGTTCGCCGCCGGTCGCCCCCTGGGAGACGGGCGCGGCCCCCGGGGCCTCGGATCCGGCGGACGACCCGGACATCGAGCCGTTCGCCTTCCTCGGCGAGCGCTACACCCGCCCGAAGCAGCTGGCCCGGGCGTTCAGCGAGAACTGGCGGCCCGCTCGGCAGCTCCTCTCCCGGCGGCGCGGTCGCAGTGAATTCACCGGCTGGCTACGGCAGTTCGAGGGCCGCCCGGGCCGCGACGCCGAGGAACTGACGGCGCTGCTCGGCCTCCTGGAGCCGCAGCACCCCGCCACGCCACCGCGTGAGCCCAAGCCGGCCACGATGGTGCGGCTGATCTCCTGGCTCGGCCCCACCCTCGACGCCTCCTACCGCGGGGTGCTGCTGGACCACGCGGGGCTGGGCGATCTGCTGCGGGATGCCGGGAACGGCAATGAGTTCGCCCTCTCCGTCGTGGAGGACCTGCGGGACCACACCATCCTGTCGCTGCTGGACTCACGGCCCGGGGGTGAAGGGCTCGCCGAGGTGCAGCAGCGCTGGCTGACGGCCCGCTCCCGCTGGCAGCACACCGTGGACGAGGCACTGCACGCGTCGCCCTGGCTGCGCGACCGCCGCGCCGAGGTGAGCGCCGCCACCCGGCTCGACCGCTCCCGGCTCACCGCCCTCCTCTCGCTCGCCGCGGTCCCCACCGAGCACCGGCGCAGGCTCCAGGAGCGGACCGCCCAGCTCCAGGCGGTGTTCCCGCAGCCGGTGGCCTGGTACGGCCGATTGCTACGCGACCCCGACGACCTGGTGCGGATGCAACTGGCCGAGTGGCTGGCCGGATTCGCCGAACAGGAGTCCGCGGAGGCGCAGGGCCGGGTGAACGACGAGCGCGTCCTCCTCCGCCGGGAGCGCGACCTGGACGTGGCCATGCTGTGGGTGCGCAGACAGGAGATGCTGCCCACGCTCTGCTGGGCCCTCGGTGGGGCCGTCGGCCTCGTCTTTCCGTGGATCTTCGTGATCGGCCTCGGCGATCTGACGGGATGGCCCGCTCAGCGCGCGGTGCTGACGGCGTGGATGCTGGCCGTCCCGGCGGCCGCCGCCGTCCTGGCCCTGGAGCTGTGGACGGCCTATCGCATCGGCAGCCCCGGCTACCACCCGGAACGTTCCCTGGCCGGGCTGCTGATCGACCGAGTGCGGCCGGTGGCCCGGTTCATCCGCCGCCCCGGCTCGCGCTTCCCCGTCCAGGGCCTGCTGATCCTCCCGGCCATCGCCCTGTTGTGGGTCACCGTGGCCTACGCCCCCTGGGTGTGGCCGATCGCCACGGTGGCCGTTCTTCTCTGGTGGACCTGGCACCGGACGCGGTGCTGGCGCCGCTATATGGCGGAGCTGCGTGTCCGGGACGACCGGGTCCGCCCCGGCCGGCCGCGGGCGGCCACCCCGCCGACGTCAGGGAGTGTCACATGAGTTCAGGACAGGCGATCCCCAGCATCGGCGATGTGATGCCGGATGTGTACTTCCCCCAGCCTCCGGCCGCCGAGACCGTCCAGCAGACGTTTCAGAACACCGTCCAGAACACCGGAGTGCCGCACCAGACGGTCCAGGGCACCGGCCTTTCGGACCACATCGGCACCGGCGTCGGCCAGCACCTCGGCGACGCCGTGCAGAGCGCCGGGGGCCACGCGATGCACGCCGCCATGGACCAGCTGCACGACATGATGGTGCCCGCCCTGATCGGCCTCGGCTCGCTCAGCGGGGCACTGCTCGTCGGCCGCGCCACCATGGCCGGGGCGCAGGTGCTCGCGGCCGCCGCCCTCCGCGCCGCCGAGTACCAGGACGAGCTGCGGCAGCGGCAGTTGGATGCCCGGCGGGCCGCCGAGTGCTGGCGGGACGCCGCCTTCGCCGCCGTCCGGGCCAACGCCCGCATCGACACGCTGCGCGCGCGCATCCGGCGGGCCGCCACGATCGCCGGACCCGACGGGCCCCCGGAGCCGCCCGACCTGCCGCCACCGCTGGCCCTGACCGGCATGTGCCTGGACGAGGTGTGGCGACAGCTGGCCGACACCGACCGCCGACTGCGCCACGCGGAGGCCGCGTACGCACGCGCCACTATGGAGGCCGCCGCCCGCCCGGTGGCCGGAGTGCACCCCGCGGACACCGGCGGGCACGCCACCCTGCGCGCCCGCCGCCGTAAGGCTCTGGAGGAGTACGAGGAGGCGGCCACCGAAGCCGAGGCGCGCGGTGCGCTGCCACAGTCGCCGCCCGCCGCCACCGCGGCCGCGAGCGAGGAGGAGGTGCTGCGGCTGGGCGCGGACCTGCTGGCCATGCTGCCGCACAATGTGGCGGTGGCCGACTACCGGCTGGTGGAGGAGAAGGTCACCGTCGCCGCGGAGGTGGGCGCCCCCCCGCCCCCCGCCGCCCCCCCCCCACGGAGGGGGGGGGGGCGCGGGGGGGGCGGGGGGGCGCGCGCCGCGGCGCCGCCGCG